>JACQAK010000132.1 GCA_016194985.1 Bacteroidota bacterium | reverse complement strand
TATCCCCGACATAATATCAGCCAGCGCATTTAAAGAATCGCTTGTGGGGATTTCCGCAAGTCTGGCAGATTCAATCGAATCCTTTAGTTGCTTATTAATAACAACTTCGGGCATCACCGTGTCCTTTTTAAGTTCTCCTGTTTTTTCAGAAGAAGAAGGAGAACAGGCAAAGGCCATACATACAATAACAACTACTAGGAACGCTTTTTTAAACATAACTTTTTTCTTTTTTTTCTGATACTAATTTCCCTATTATATAAATCCCCCCGCCAATGGCCACGTTCAATAAACCTAATACAGACTCCACGGGTTTTTGAGTAAATACGAAATAGATGGTAAACGCATTCAATAATAAAAATAAAACCGGCGTTACAGGATAGCCCCATGTTTTATAACTACCCGGTGTTTCTATTTTTTTATACCTCAGGATAAAAATGCTACTCACGGTTAAAAAGGTGAAAATGCTTAGACTAAATCCTACAAAAGTCAATACCGCTTCAAACTGAGCCGTAACAATTAACAACACGGTAATAACAGATTGCGTCATCACCGCCACATAAGGTACATTGTTTTTATTGGTCTTTGCCAACAGCCCCAGCATTGGAAGATCTTCACCCATTGATTTAATAATACGGGGACCCGCCATAACCATCGCACTGATTGATGATAATAATAAAAAAGCAATGATCAAACTCATCATATTACCAATCGTTTCTCCGAAAATATGAGCGGCACTCACATGACCTATTTCCAAAACACCCGTTAATTCAGCCATTGGAGCACTGTATAGAAATACAAAATTCAGTAAAAGATAAATAACCGTTACAATCAATGTTCCCAATAATAATGCCTTCGGTAAATTCTTTTGCGGATTCTCCATGTCTCCGGCCAGATAGGAAGCAGCGTTCCATCCACTATACGCATACGACACATATATTAAGGATACCCAAAAACCGGCACTGAAAATTTCATTAACCGAAGAAGCCTGTGGTAATACACTGATGTTATGACCGGGCGTATGAAATAAACCTGCTAAAATAAAACAAACGATCACCCCTACTTTTAAGGCCGTTAATATTTTTTGAAAGCCACTTCCTAATTTTAAATTAGTAGAATGAATAAGTGTAATAATAGCCACAACCGTTAATGCACAAGCGGTAATGTTAATCTGAGGAATAATTTTGTTGACATAAGTTCCCAGTGCCATGGATGCCAGGGCCACCGGCGCTGCAAATCCAACTGTAGAAGAAACCCATCCCGACAAAAAACCGACACAGGGATGCATTAATTTAGACAAATACACATACTCTCCTCCGCTGCGTGGAATAGCTACACCTAATTCGCCATACACCAATGCTCCGCAAAAAGAAATGATACCTCCCAACAACCACAATACCAGAATACTAAAAACCGAATGAATATCAAATAACTGAAAACCCAGACTGGTAAATACACCCGTTCCAATCATATTAGCAATCACCAAAGAAATAGCGGTGTAAAATCCAATTTTATAAGTTGAGTTCATTAATCGAATGATTGTGTTGATTTAGAAGACAACTCTAACATAATTTGGTACTGTTCAGGAGAAAGATCGTTATAATAAAAATTAATAGGATTTACTTTTTCGCCATTCTTAATCACTTCATAATGCACATGTGGTCCGGTACTTAAACCTGTACTTCCTACATATCCTATCAAATCCCCCCGTTTCACCTTCATCCCCGGCTTTGTGGCAATCCGGCTCATATGCCCGTATAAGGTCTGATAACCAAAACCGTGATTGATCACCACATGGTTTCCATAACCCTGTGCCGAAGCATCAGCAGCTTCCACTACGCCATCTCCGGTAGCATAAATAGGCGTTCCCTGCTCTGCCGTAAAATCCATTCCCGGATGAAATTCCTGTGTTTTATAGATAGGATGTGTTCTCCAGCCATAACCGCTTGGTGCATGTTTTAAATTTTTATTATTCAATGGCATAATAGCCGGAATAGAAGCGATCAGCTTTTCCTTGCCTTTAGCCATTTTCACCACTTCATCAAATGATTTGGATTGGATATATAATTGCTTGGTAATTCTATCCAACCGCTCGGTTGCCTCTTTCATTAAGGCCGTATTATCATAGCCTTCCAGATCCTTATACCGGTCGCTACCGCCAAAACCCGCTTGACGAACAGTGTTTGGAATAGGTTCCGCTTCAAAAATAACACGGTAAATATTATCATCCCTGTCCTGCAAATCATTCAATACCGCTTGTACCTGATTCATTTTCTTATTTAACAAATCGTACTGCAATTGCATCACTTCTGCTTCTCTTCGCAATTGTTTTTCTTTAGGAGAGTCAATAAACCGATAAGCAATCAACATGGTCACGGTAGCAAATACACTCCCAATGGCCAGATACGAGAGTACTTGCAACAAACGCTGCTTAAAAGTAACTTTTACTTTTTCGTAAGTCAGCGATTTGGTATTGAACTTATATTTTACTTTCGACATTTTCTCCTAAAAAGGCTAACAAATATAGCAAAATGATTGGTTCTATAATGAAGTTTATGAGCTAAAAAAAGTCAATATTAAAAAGGAATTTGGGCGTATCGGCGCAAAGAACAGGCGCCGCCGGGCTGTCGCTTCAAGTCCTCGCAATGCTGCGGGCTTTACGCTTGCATCCCTTACGCAAATTTAAATCCCTGCAAAAAGTGGATAATTTGTGATTTATGGTGCGGGTGATTTTAGTATATTCGCTACTTCTTTTTAAAACACTATGGAATCAAATAAAGTACGTCAAACATTTTTAGACTTTTTTAAATCAAAAGGCCACGAAATCGTTCCTTCTGCCCCAATGGTAGTAAAGGGCGACCCAACGTTAATGTTCATTAACTCGGGAATGGCACCTTTTAAAGATATATTTTTAGGAAATTCGGCCATTAAATACCCCCGTGTGGCTGATACCCAAAAATGTTTGCGTGTAAGTGGGAAACACAACGATTTGGAAGAAGTTGGCGTAGATACCTACCACCATACAATGTTCGAGATGCTCGGTAACTGGAGCTTTGGCGATTATTTCAAAAAAGAAGCCATTGCATGGGCCTGGGAATTATTAACAGAAGTGTATAAAATTGATAAGTCGCGTTTATATGTAACCGTATTTGAAGGAAGCGTGGAAGAAAACGTTCCCTTTGATCAGGAAGCTTATGATACCTGGAAATTATATGTTGAAGAAAAACGAATTTTAAAAGGAAATAAAAAGGACAACTTCTGGGAAATGGGAGATACCGGCCCCTGTGGACCATGTACCGAAATCCATTATGATGGAAGAAGCGATGAAGAAAGAGCCAAAGTGGACGGTGCAACTTTAGTAAATAACGACGATCCGCAGGTAATTGAAGTGTGGAACAATGTATTTATGGAGTTCATGCGTAAAGCCGACAAGAGCTTGGAAAAACTACCGGCCCAACATGTGGATACCGGGATGGGGTTTGAACGATTGGTTCGTGTTTTACAAGGTAAACAATCAAACTATGACACGGATGTATTTACACCCCTGTTAAATAAAATTGAAGAGTTAAGCGGTTTGCGCTATAAACCGGAAGACGAAGAGCATCACAAAAAACAACAGATCATCAATATTGCCATGCGCGTTATTGCCGATCATATTCGCACGATCTCTTTCTCTATTGCAGATGGTCAATTACCAAGCAATACAGGCGCAGGTTATGTTATACGTCGTATTTTACGCCGTGCCATACGTTATGGATACCAATCATTAAATATTAAAGAACCTTTCATGTATCGTATTGTTCCTACTCTGGCTCATCAGTTAGGACAACAGTTCCCTGAGTTAAACACTCAAAAAATATTGATCGAAAAAGTAATCAAAGAAGAAGAAGTTTCTTTTTACAAAACGCTGGAAATCGGATTAAAACGTATTGATCAGGTATGTATTGATTTAACGAATTCCAAAGCCAGTAAAGTAATCGATGGAAAAGTCGTATTTGAATTATACGATACCTTTGGGTTTCCTTTGGACCTCACATCATTAATTGCCCGTGGTTACGACCTGAGTATTGATGAAGAAGAATTTAACCGTCTGTTAACAGAACAAAAAAATCGTTCACGTGCGGCAACATCCGTAGATACAGATGACTGGGTAAATGTAACAGCACCTAAAGATGAGAAAGCCTTAACAGAATTTGTGGGCTATACCGAGTTGGAATGCGAGAGCAACATTGTTCGTTACAGAAAAGTAAAAGCAAAAAACAAAGAGCAATTTCAATTAGTATTAGACAAAACTCCATTTTATGCTGAAAGTGGCGGACAAGTGGGCGATACAGGGACATTATCTAATATCAATGAGACGATAAACATTGTTGATACTAAAAAAGAAAATGGAGTAATTATTCATTTCTGCGATAAATTACCTGATAATATGAATGTTACTTTTACGTCTAAAGTCAACCGCAACAAACGTACGTATACCGAAAATAATCATAGTGCTACCCACTTATTACATGCTGCTTTACGCCAGGTTTTAGGAACTCATGTTGAACAAAAAGGAAGTTTGGTAAATGATGAACACTTACGTTTTGACTTTTCGCACTTCTCAAAAATAACAGACGAAGAATTGCATGAAATTGAAAAAATAGTAAATACCAAAATCCGCGAAAACATTGCCGGCAAAATTCAACAAATGAGTATTGACGATGCAAAAAAAACAGGCGCTATGGCCTTGTTTGGCGAAAAGTACGGAGATATCGTACGCGTGGTTGAATTCGATAAAAATTATTCAATTGAATTATGCGGAGGAACCCACGTAAAAGCAACCGGGCAAATTGGTTATTTCAAAATCACTTCCGAAAGTGCTGTAGCGGCAGGTATTCGTCGTATTGAGGCTGTAACAGCTATTAAAGCAGAAGAATTCTTTGATCAGCAAACAGCCACTTTAAACGAAGTAAAAACTTTATTAAAAAACAATAAAGATGTTGTAAAGAGCTTAAGTAATTTAGTAGAAGAAAACAATGAGTTACAGAAACAATTGCAAGCTTTACTGAAAGAAAAAGCACAAAGCATCAAACAAAATCTCTTATCTAAGGTCATTGCTAAAAACGGTATCAATATGATCGTTGAGCAAATTACATTTGATAGTGCTGAGGAAATTAAAAACATTTTATTTGAGATACGTAACCAGGTTGAAAACTGTGTATGTGTTATTGGCGCCGAAGTAAAAGGGAAACCAAGTATCTCTGTAATTATAGATGATAACTTAGTGAAAGAAAAAAACTTAAACGCCGGAAATATCATTCGCGATCTTGCCAAAGAAATCAATGGCGGCGGCGGCGGCCAACCATTCTATGCACAAGCCGGAGGAAGTAAATTAGAAGGTTTACACTCTGCTATGGAAAAAGCAAAAAACCTGTTTTAAAAAAACGACTTCACAAAAAAACCGATACAACTTTGTATCGGTTTTTTTATGAAGCAATCATACTAAAGTTATTGAATTACTAATTTAAACACTTTATTAGAGCCATCTTCCATTGTTATCTTCAGAGCATAAACACCTTTAGCAACACCTTGCAAATTTAAAGTATATCTGTTTCCGGATGCAGTTTTTGTAAGAATTACTTTACCATCCATTGCACTTAACTCAAGTTTACAGGTAGCATTACCTATATTCCCAAAATTTACTTTCACATAATCACTTGCCGGATTTGGATAGACAGATACTTCATTCACAGTATTCTCCGTAACATAAGTTGCCACACTATTTGGCACAACTATAATACTATCCTGCCCGGGGATCAAAGGTGTGATAATAGCCCCGGTATTCACTTTATCGGCATCAATAATGCTTACCCCCATAGATTGAGATGTTTGTGTATCATTTAATACAAACTGAAAGGTTCCAACTTTTCCATAACCGGTAACATCAGAATGGGTTATTCTCACTACAGAAGCATCTAATAATCCCTGTGTTCTGTCAATGTGCGAGAATTTAATTTTTGTAGAATTAATATTTCCCATCCATGAATTTATAAAGATCATTTTTTCAGAATTAGGTTTCACTTTAGCTACTTCATACGCTATTTTAAATGAAGCTCCATATATGCTATTTTGAACATTCACTGGCGACCCTATCATAACATCTGCTTTTACAGTATCGCCTGGCAAATACAGCGTTTTATTAAATTCCAGTGTAATATCCAAAGTGTTGGTATTAGTCGCATTTAATTTTGGCAAATGAGTCAAATTATAATTTAAATTAATTGCCAACGTATCATTCATATCTATTAAACTATCTCCATTACAATCAGCAAATTTCATATCAACAGTAGACCCTATTTGATTCACATTCCAATCATTACAAAGTTGTCCAACAAAAGCATTACTAACACTGTCTCGCTGATAATGATGGTTTCCGTAGTGTAATCCAACAGAATATAAATCCTGACTGGTTACCTGAAGATCCGCATTAGCATCGCCCGGCCAAACACCGGTAAATGGTATTTGAATCTCATCTGCACCTATATCCAGAGGATCCGACGGTCTTATATCTCCATCAATATCTACGGTTAAACTAGGAATAGCGCAACCTGTGTTTTTCATGTAAGCAGACTGAGAGTGAAGATTTGTGTTAGACACAAACAATGGAGTAAAACTAAGAGAGTTCTTTTCTACTCCTAGTGCACCGTATATCTGTGGAACACTGGTGAAGCTATATGTATTGATAACACTATAAGGTATTGCAGATGCGGTTGTATTATATTGCACTTTTCTGGCAAAATGAGGTGTATAAAAATTGTTATTGTTCGATTTAAGTTTACCAGGCACATAGTATAACGCAAATGCACTATTTTCATAAGTATAACCAGGCACAGGATAATACCCATCCAGCGTATCCAGATTAGCAAAAAGATTATTATAAATTTCAGCCGAATCTCTGGCAGTAGCCTGAACTTTATTATTGAAGGTATTATTAAATAGTTTTAATTTATAAGATATAGGTAAAGTGCTTGGTAAAACCGACGATACCATATTATTCTTTAAGACTAATTCCGTTCCTAGTATGATATCATTCCAATTACCATATCTGATTCCCTCCTGTTGTGAATGAATGGTATTGGACGAAAATTCCAAATTACCGGGATAAATATCACTCCAGTGTGTATTAGTTTCAAAATAGATACCAGCAGAATAGGTTGTAATAGCATTATTCTTCACCCTCAACCAATATGGCGATTTAAAAGAAAATATAATAAGTCCATAATCGCAGGAGTCAATAACATTGTTTTCAAAAACAAAATCATGTGTAGCGTAACCTCCTCCACTATAATTATTAATCGCAGAAAAATAAACGGCAAATTGCAAATTAGTAAATCTGCAATTCCTGATTGTAGCCGAGTTACCCGAATAATTTTGAAAGAAATTAAATCCAACTCTGGAAGAAAGATCTG
>JACQAK010000007.1 GCA_016194985.1 Bacteroidota bacterium | reverse complement strand
TCCCCAAGATTAGTTACCATATAGAGAATAGAAGTAGTATTGCCTGCACCATTTCTGGAACTATTGTTTTGGTATCTTTCAATTTTTTTGGAAAGTAAAACCTCTTCACTTTGGCTAGTCGGCTTAAAATGGATAAATGCTATTGTGAAAAATGCAATGATATAAAAACAACGTATAGTCCATGCAAAAATAAATAGAGAGCTTTTTCTGAATCGTTTATTATATAATCTTTTTCTGCGTTCTTTTAAGATAATCTGCTTTTCCAGATGCTCGAGCATTCGCTCTCTTTGTTCATTGGATAGTTTTGGACGCCTCATACTTTGTTAATTATCTTACTTCAGGATTAAGGATTTTTACCCGGTTAAAATTCCATTGTACAATTTTCACAACAATAGGGTCTCCCTCTTTAAAATTAAGTTTTGTTAAAGGAATAGCGAAGGCGTTTTTGCGAAGTTGTGTTGAATTTAATATCAGACTATCGTTTACTATAACTTGTTGAGCGGTCCAAATAGTGTCTTTTCCTTGTATCATAAAAGGATTAATCGCATATACATTTTGCTTGAAATATTTTCCGGTCAATCGCAGGGTATCTGTTTTGAATTCAGATTGCGCTTTTGTTTCTGGAGTAATCGTTATAAAAAGGATAATGAATAATATATTTAGATGGTAATTCATTTCGCTAATGATTGAATTAATGATAGCTATACCAAAGATAACATTTATAATGAATGTAGATATGATTTAAAAGTTGTCATTTATTTCCGTTACTCCATAAAATCTACAATAAGAAAACGGTCAATAGTTTTTTTCTTACTCAAAGTTGGTTTAACTTTATATCAGCTAAAATGGTTGTCATGAAAAGAATTTATATTTTATTGGTAGTTGGATGGATGCATCTGACATCCGTGGCTCAAACCGTAGTTGTAACAGTAGATGCCAATGCCGGCAGAAAACCCATTTCTCCCTACATATATGGTAAAAATGGAAATGTGTCGGATGATCCTTCCTCTCCTACAACATCGGCGCAATGGAAATTTTTACGGGATGCCGGGTTGCGATTTTCCCGCGAAAATGGAGGAAATAATTGTAGCAGGTATAACTGGCGCAAAAAAATAACCTGTCACCCTGATTGGTACAATAATGTATATGCCACCGATTGGGATTATATGGCCACTAAATTAAGAGATAGTTTGCCAAATGCACAGGGAATGTGGGGATTTCAGTTGATCGGTAAAGCAGCAGCAAACACGACTCATAATTTCGATGATTGGAATTATAACGGATCAAATTGGTGGAGCGGAGTGAATCAAAATTTGGCAGGTGGCGGTGTACCTAATGGAGCGGGAGGAAGTGCTGCAACTACGGATGGCAATCCTAATTTATATTTAGAGAACTGGACCGCTGATTCTACCGTAAGTATTTTGGATCATTGGTTTGGACCCGGCGGATTGGGATTAAATAACAGTAAAATAAAATATTGGAGCATGGATAATGAGCCAGATATTTGGTATGATACACATGATGATGTGATTTCTTCACAGCCAACGGCTGAAGCATTTATGCAATTATATTTTTCAGTAGCTAAGAAAGCCCGCGCCAAATATCCGGCAATTAAGTTAACCGGTCCTGTTCCGGCCAGTGAGTGGCAGTGGTATGCCTGGAATAATGCTAAAATAGTAGCTCTTAACGGGCAAACTTATACTTGGTTGGAGTTTTTTATTAAGCGTATTTCGGAAGAACAAGCCGCTTCAGGTATAAGGCTTTTAGATGTGATTGATATACATAGTTATCCGGCAGAAACCAACAGCTCGGATATAGTTCAATTGCATCGCTTGTATTTTGATACAACATATAGCTATCCCGGTGCTAATGGTGTAAAAACGACGGCAGCTTCAGGTTGGGATAATTCAATTACACAGGAGTTTGTATTTGAGCGTTGTAATCGTTGGTTAAATCAGTATTTGGGTATTAATCATGGTGTAAAATTGGGAATCTCTGAATATGGCTTTACTCATAACAATGCAAATGTAAGTTCTGTAAGTTATGCCTCATTACTTGGAACCTTTTCAGATAATGGGGTTGAATTTTTATCTCCCTGGTATTGGAATACGGGGATGTGGGAAACGCTGCATCTATTTAGTCGATATGCTAAAACAACACGCGTAAAATCAGTCTCCAATCAGGAGCTCAATGTATCGGCTTACTCTTCGGTAAATACAAGCAATGATTCGATGACGGTTATTTTGGTGAACAGGCATTTAACGGCTTCTAAAACAGTAAGTATGGCCATTAGTAATTTCACGTTATCAAATGGAAACTATGCCACCAAACAGTTAAATGCATTACCAGGCTCCGAAACATTTGTATCACACACCAATAATGCTTTAGTGCAGGGCAATGTAAATGTAACGACTAATACATTTACAATTAATTTGCCCGCTTTATCTACGACTGCTGTTCTTTTGAAAGGCACAGGACTTGTTACTTCCCTTTCAGAACAGGAAAGTCATTTATTGCAGGCGAAATTATTTCCTAACCCTACATCTGGCAATTATACATATATTGATTTATCTTCCGAAAAAATCATGGATGTAAAGATGGATGTGTACAATTCTCTCGGGCAGATAGTATTTACTAAACAATATGTTGGTCAAAATCCCTCATTAATAGAAATTCCTTCTTTTGCTTTCGAACAAGGTATTTATGCTGTAACGCTTTCTACTGAGAAAGGAAAAATGTGGAGTAGTTGGTTAGTGAAAATGTAATTTATGATGATAAAATTGTGAAATTAAAAAGGCAGCTAACAAGCTGCCTTTTTAATTAAATATAGGATTACTCTTTTACTATTTTTTTCATCACCTTGCCGGCTTCACTTTCAATAACTATTGTATATAAACCACTACTTAATTCAGAAATCTGAATTGTTGCTTGTTTATCTTTATTGGCTTGTTCTATAACGATTTGCCCCATGTTATTATAGATAACTATTTTTTTAATTTCAGCTGCCGATTGAATGGTTACAATATCTTTAGCCGGATTAGGGGTAACATGCGTGGATGTATTTAGTTCAGTACCGGAAACTCCTGTAATAACAAAGTTGTTTTTTACATTTGATTTGGATTTGTTAACCTGTGCCTGAACTGCGGCCGTTTTGGCAAGAGGAGTACAATTGAAACCTAAGGCTTCTACGCGCCATCTGGCTGTATTTTGATACGTGGAATAAGCCGGATCATTCAATACATTCTGGGTTCCTGCTACAGTTCCAACAACATGCCAGGTACCATCGCTGATGTCATCCCGCATTAAATCAAACTGAGTAACAGGGGTGAGGCTTTGTCCTTGAACATTATACGTATTCCACGTAAATGTTCCTGAATTGTCAACAAAATAGATGCTGTTGTGATAAGCACTTAATGCACTTAAATTACCACAACTGTCTTTAATTTGAATTTTGTAACGGTATGTTCCCACATTTGGATTTCCGTTAGCAGGTCCAATAGCTTGTATTGAATCCTTAAACTGACTTAAGGCTCCATATTTTTGCCCGCCAATGCGTAAGTAATATCCTGAAAGTACTTCACGATAAACAATAAATGAATCCACATTGGTATAAGGTGTTTTATCCCAATAGATATAATTAAATAACGATGCCGAATCAACACTTACCACACAAATACTTGGTGTAAGCGGCGCAATTGAATTAATATACACTGTATCAATAACATTGCTCTGATCACAGGCAGCTGTCATTACATACATGGCTGTAGGGCTGCTTACGGTTAAAATAGGGGTAGGAGAGGTAGGATTGGTTAAGTTTGTGACCGGATTCCATATATAAGAATATAGTGTTGAGTTATTAGGATCGCCTAATGCTAATTGTGCATTGTTACAAACACTCTTGTCTGGTCCCGCACTTGGAATAGGTTCCATCGAGCAATCAAAAGTAAAACCGCATTTATAGGGAGCTGCTCCATTCGTACCATCAAAGTCTAATTTTTTACTGAATGTATTAGTGGCATAATTATAGGTGTATAACACGCCTTTGCCATTCACACCCCCTTCTTTGGTCATACCCATAATAATGTTGTTAGGTAATAATTGGAGATAACCGTTCGGTGTTTGCCCTTTATTTGTACCATCAAAATCCACTAATTTTTGAATAAGATTGGTAGTAATATCAAAAGCAAATAAAACCCCTTTATTATATGTGCCACCAGAGGAAGTTGTTCCGTATAGCTTGCCATTAGCCGCCTGAATTAGTTGTCCATCCGGGTAAGCACCTCTGTTTACCCCATTAAAATCAATTAATTTGGTAACGTTATAGTTGTATAAATCCAAAGAATATAAAACACCCTTAGAAAATACACCACCATCATAAGATACGCCATAAATTTTACCATTACTGGCTTGCACAATGCCTCTGTTGTTTGTGCCTTGTAAAACATTTGTAAATACATTAATCAGGTATTCATCGTTTGATGCCTGATCAATGGCGTAAATAGCGGTGCCACTACTGCCGTTCATGTTATATTCTCCACTGCCATAAATAAAACCATCTGCACCTTGTGTAAAATAACCACTCGGGCTAACTCCGCTATTCCCCTGAGAAATTACCGAGTAAGTTCCATTGGTGGTATTCATATTATAAGAGGCGATTGCTGTTTTTCCCAGTCCAAAAGATGCCATGAAATGTGTAGGTGATAAGTCAATGAAATTTCCTCCACTGCTATAGGAGCTGGGAACAGGTTGGGTGATAAGAGACGTGTTCACATCAAAATTAAACATTGGCCCAAAATCCTGTTTAGTATTGGCAAAAGTTTGAGTGTAACAATAGATATGATCGTTTTTTAGCAATGGCTTACCATTTGGAAATGCCCCATATACGCGCCCTAATTGTGATTTTTTTGAAATAACATCTGAAGATGTATTGTATTCTATTACCGCATTATTAATAACGGCCATGATTTGCCCGCCGGAAGAACCGGTAAAAGATGTATTATAGTTTGTATAACTGGTGTATAACGTGTTATCAATACCGCTAATTGTTGCTTTTGAAGTAAATGAATACGTTGAAGCATCAAATTCATACATTTTAAAATCATAACATGTAGAGTCTGCTGGTTGAACGACACATAAAGTGTAGCCTGCGCAATATAATTTACTGTTTATGCTTTTTAAATTTCCTGTTAAATGTAACCCCATAGAAGCTGAAGTGTATACTTCGTAGCATCTTATAGTGGATGGATTGTATTCATAAAAACTTAATATACTATTATTTCCTCCCGAACAATATAAATTGCCATTAGGGTCTAATTCTAAACCGGTACTATTAGTAGTAAACGAAGCAAAAGAAGTTCCCATCATCATAAAGCTATTTGTAATGGACAGGCCTGATGTGAGGTTATATTCATAAATAGCATTTACAGTAGCAACATTACTTCCTGACGAAAAAGAACCACTTAACGCATACAAAACCCCATTAGATTCTTTTAATTCGAAGCTGATATGTCCGGAGCCGCTCATATCATCTTTTTTGGTAAACGTATTCGTGGTATAATCATATTCAAAGAATATACCGTTTCCAGCAGAACCGCCACCTTCGGTAGAACCGTATAGTTTATTGTTGCTGGCAGGATACAATGAGCAATAAGGATATTGCCCGTTGGAGCCACCTGTAAAAGTATATTTAACAGATGTGATATTGGTTGCGGGATCAAATTCAATAATACCTCCGTAGCCATTTAAATCATATAAAGTGCCATATAGTTTGCCATTACCGGCTGCTGTTAGGTCATAAGGTTTATTTGCGCTGGTATAACCTATTGCGGTGCTTAGATCCTGAATAATAGTGGTTTCTAAGGTAACCGGATCATATTTATAAATATAGGCCAGATCACTTTGTCTGCCGATGCCATAATAATTGCCATTAGTAGCTTTACAAAGATTATTGCTCAAATTAAAAGGATGTGCTTCCAGATCCTTGATCTTTTGGTAATTATTGCCGGAGGCATCCGTTTTGTAAATAACGCCGGCATCATATTTACCACCTTTGGAGGTAACTCCGTAAATGTTAGGAGATTGAGAAAATGTAAGAAAGTGAAAATAAAGGAGGCTCGCTAAAATGTAAATGTATTTCATAGTTTATTTAATTTAATTATCTAAGATAATAATTATTTTAAATCCACTTGCATTAGACTAATTTAGGTTTACTTTTTAATCAGGGCGTTTCCGCCGAAAGATGGGTCGGCACACCAGCCGGCGGGATATGCCAAAAAACTTTACAAAATGATGAAAATAAGCTATATTTTTCTACAACAATGCTTTTAAAATGAAAAAAGCAATGAAAATATCACAGGAATTTTAGTTAGCAGGCAATACCTTGGCTTTACATTCTCCAAAACCAATGCGCACTTTATCGTTTTGGCAGTAGCCTCTCATGATCACGGTATCATTATCATTGATGAATTTACGCTCGCTACCGTCATTTAATGTTAATGGTTTGGTGCCTTTCCAGCTTAGTTCCATCATGCTGCCATACTCATGCGGTTGAGGACCACTGATCGTGCCGCTTCCCATCATATCGCCTACATTGACGTTACAACCGTTTACGGTATGATGTGCTAATTGTTGTTCCATAGTCCAGTACATGTATTTGTAGTTGGAGTTACAAATTACAGTTTCAGTACTATTTTCTGGTTGTATGGCAACTTCTAATTTTATGTCCACATTTTTATCTCCGGTGTACTCCAGGTATGGGAACACTTTGGGTTCCTGCTCATAGCCTCTGGTTCTGTATGGTTCCAAGGCATCTAATGTTACTATCCATGGTGAAATGGTGGATGCAAAGTTTTTAGATAAAAATGGTCCTAATGGCACATACTCCCATGTTTGGATATCACGTGCGCTCCAGTCATTAAATAACACCATTCCAAAAATATAATCATCGGCTTTTTCAGTGCTCACGCTTTCCCCTAATTTGGTGGATTTTCCAATGATATAAGCTGTTTCTAATTCAAAATCCAATAACTTACATGGGCCAAATGTCGGCACTTCTGCATCAGCCGGTTTCATTTGCCCTTTAGGGCGGTGTAATGGCGTGCCGCTCACAGTAATACTGCTAGCACGTCCGTGATATCCCACAGGAATGTACTTCCAGTTAGGCATCAATGCATTTTTGGGGTCTCTTATCATCGTACCAATATTGGTAGCATGATCAATACTACTGTAAAAGTCAGTATAATCGCCCACTTTAACCGGTAATAATAAATTAATACCGGATTGTGGTTTGAAAATTTTATTAAATACTGCTTTATTATCCTGCAACTCTTTATTGTTGCTGTCTAATAAATCAGATAAGCGGTCTCTTAAGGCACGGGTGGTTTCTTTACCTAATTCAATAAAATCGTTTAAATAGGCATTATTAAATACTTCTGTGGGAATGTTCAGATTACTTAAAAAACCATGATTCGCCAGTTCATACAAATCAATGGCATAGCTTCCAATGGCGGAACAAGCATGGTGTTTAGTATGAGTATCCGAATAAACTCCAAAAGGTAAATTTTGAATAGGGAAATCAGAATTGACATCAACGTCTATCCATGATTTCAATGTGGGATTATTGGCTTTTATGATCATAATATGTTAGTTAAAAAAAGAAAAATGAATGTTTTTTAAATTATTTAGTTTTTATTTTTATCAATGTGTAAGCGCAGCAAAATTATATATTTATAGCATGCAATTTAAGAAACTTATTATTCTTTTTTTAATTCATTTTTCCTCCGCTTTAGTAGGTCAGAATCCAAATGATTTTGCCTTTGTATTGAGCGAAAGAGCAGTCAATAAAGTGTTTACGGCAGTAGGGGAGATTAACGGGAAAAGTCAGTATGAAGTGCTGGGGATCATTGACGGGCATTATAAATGGAAGGTTGTTAATCCAAAGATCAGTTTTAAGCCGGATAGCAGCGATTTTACCTGTGACGCCAAGGTAGAAGTTGGGCCTTTTAGCTACAAATCCCAGGTATTGGGACACGTAAAAATAGGGTATGATAGTAAGCAAAATCTGATTTCCATTAAAATAGTGGATGCGGTTTTTGAATTATATACCGTGGTTTTGAAGAAAAAGATTCATATTAAAGATATACATTTAGAAGATTATTTTAAAGACCCGTTTTTGTTTGAAGGTCCTAAGAGCTTTGCCACAGATATGTCGTTTACCATGCCTGACAGTACTGTGAAACAGATATATGTGCAGCCTTCCGACTGTGTGATGAAAGTGGTAAAACAAGCTATAAAAACATCGTGCGATATAGTGGCACAGGATAAGCCATTTAAAAAAGATATAAAAGTGACTCCTCCCATACAACCCGAAATAAAAAAAGAAACCACTCCAACCGTTAAAAGCAATTAGTGAAAGCCTTCTTAAAACATAATGGTATTTACCTTCTTATTTATATAGGGTTACTATGCTTTATTGGTAATATATTAATACATGAAAGTAAGGTTCAAATCCATAGGGAAATGAATGCTTATGTTGGTAATTTAACAATAGATCAGTTTTTTGCTTATGCGACGCATTTGGGAGATGGAATATTTGCAGTATTGATCGCCTTTTTATTTTTATTCAAAAATGTAAGGGTTTCATTATATATATTACTTTCTTATGCAGGAGCAGGCATCGTATCTTATGTTTTGAAGCATTGGATATATTATGAAATTTACCGCCCACATTTTGTATTTCAGTATTTTGTACGCGAACAACTTAAATTAGTAGATGGCGTAGATGTAGTTGCTTTTCATTCTTTCCCAAGTGGCCATGCCTTATCGGCTTTTGCCTTATTTTTTTGCCTGTTGTTTGTGAGTAAAAATCATGTTTTAAAAACAGGATGCTTTGTACTGGCAATATTGGCAGCCTATAGCAGGGTGTATCTGTCTCAACATTGGCTCATTGATGTATATGTAGGATCTGTTATAGGCGTTAGTTTCTCTTTATTATTTTATATCCTGTTTTACCATTCCAAAAAATGGGCGCAATTAAATTCACCATTACCGAAATTGTTATCTCAAAAAAATAATATACGTGTTTAAATTATTAAATACCGATTTTAAAGCATACACCTTTATTTTTATAACGGCCTGCTTACTATACATCCCTTTTATAGGGAATATGCCTTTATTTGATTGGGATGAAATCAATTTTGCCGAATGTGCCAGAGAAATGCTGGCTTCCAACAATTACTCTGATGTGCAGTTATACTTTCATCCTTTTTGGGAAAAGCCACCTTTGTTTATCTGGTTACAGGCCATAAGCATGAATGTGTTTGGCGTGAATGAGTTTGCGGCACGTTTTCCTAATGCTTTATGTGGCGTTATTACCTTAATGGTATTATATAAAACAGGAAAAGAGTTAAACGATAAACGATTCGGATTGATTTGGGTGTTTGTATATGCGTCTACCTTGTTGCCACATTTGTTTTTTAAAAGCGGCATCATCGACCCATGGTTTAATTTGTTTATTTATGTGTCGGTGTATTATCTGATACAGCATACCAATAATCCGGTAGGCAAATTCGGATATAAAACAGCTATTATTTCAGGTTTCTTTTTGGGATTGGCATTATTAACCAAAGGTCCGGCCGCATTGATATTAGTGGGGTTAACAGTAACCGTATTTTTTGTGTTGGGTAAACTGAAAAAAATATCTTCTTTTAAATTCATGGCGGTGTTCTTCATATCCTTTTTAATTACCGGACTGAGTTGGTTTGCCATTGAGCTGATGAAAGGTCACGGACAGGTGATTAGGGAGTTTATTGACTATCAGATCAGGTTATTTAATACAGAAGACAGTGATCATGGAGGGCCGTTTATTTATCACTTTGTGGTTCTGCTTATAGGCTGTTTTCCCTCATCTTTATTTTTAATACTAGCTCATAAACGATCTACAAGTGATACCCCTTTTCAAAAACATACCAAGCGTTGGATGATGAGCTTGTTTTGGGTAGTCTTGATTTTATTTTCTATTGTACAAACTAAAATTGTTCACTACTCTTCCCTGTGTTATTTTCCTTTGACTTATCTGGCAACTTATGCTATTCAAAAAATAATTTCCGGTCAATATCATTGGAAAACCTGGTTTCATTGGTTGTTTATTGGAATTAGTTCGTTGTTGGGACTTGCTTTTATAATCATAGGTCTTGTGCCTTTGTTTAAGCCGTGGTTGATATCAAGCAATATCATCGCTGATCAGTTTGCGGTTGAAAATTTGAAGGCAGATGTCTATTGGAGTGGCTATGAATGGTTAATTGGAGCAGTTTTTCTGGGAGCGATCTACTTTAGTTTATTCAAAATCAGAAAGACTAATTTTAAATACATCTATTTGTTGTGCCTGGCATCTTTATTTGCTGTATATAGCTTAATTATGGTAGTGG
The DNA here is from genome assembly GCA_016194985.1 of Bacteroidota bacterium. GTDB lineage: Bacteria > Bacteroidota > Bacteroidia > B-17B0 > Aurantibacillaceae > UBA4416. The sequence goes on along the minus strand of JACQAK010000007.1, from coordinate 55,189 downwards.
CACCTAAGATCGAGCAATACTCCCAGCGCGCAGCTATTGAGTTTTATAAGCAATGTGCCAAACATCATTTTGAAGTGGAAACCATTGGATTTAAAAGCTATGCAACGTTGTTTTACGGAGAGTTGGACCCGTCTTTAAAGACCAATCAATCATTCAAAGATTTTATTAAACTTCATCAGAAAGAATACGAAAACAGAAATATCAATGTCGATATTTCGCACGGATTGATCCGAACTCATTGGCTGGAGAGCATTAAATCAGATAAACCTGCTTGTTTTGTAGCAAAGGTAAATGATGAAGATGTCGTAAAACGTGATAGTCCCTATCTTAAAGAGCTATATCGGAAAAATGGTTTTATATTCTATATCAGGGTCTTTCAACCATAATGAATGCAGACCTATAACTAGTCTACCATTATTTTGGTAGTTGTAGAAATATCATTGACGATTACGTTCACAAAATAAATGCCTTTACTTAAATCTGAAACAGAAATAAATTGTTCCTGATTTCCGGCACTTAACTGTTGTTTGGCAATATGTTTAACAGTTCTTCCTAATACATCACATAAAACAATCTCTACATGTTTATCTTCCAGTAATTCAAAAGATACAGTTACATTATCAGAAGCAGGGCTGGGATATGCAGACAGATTAATCAGTGTTTGATATGTTTCGTTTAACCCGGTAACACTGGTTAAATTAATATCATCCAGATAAAAATTATTGGAAGTGCCGGTTTCTGAGCTGAATTTGAATTTGAATAAAATACTGGTAGCTCCTGTTAGACCTGCCAGTGTTACATTTTCCTGATAAAATTCGGAAGAACTCGGATGGTAATTTCCATTAACAACGCCGTTAACGCCTACCGCACCTGATTTTATATTTCTGATAAGTCGTGGTATCCACGTTAATCCACAATTTGTAGAGTAGAAAAGTCCAAATTGATCGGTTGAGCTGGTAGTAGTTGTATTTCTTTCAGCACCCGCCCATTTATAGGTTAGGGCAACAGATGGCATAGCACTGAAGTTATAGATAGGAGAGAATAATTCGGCTACAGAAGAAGGAGAAATATTTTCACTCACATAGGCACTTTTACTTCCGGAAGCAGCTGCCATATTTGTTTGTTGCCAATCGGTATTGTATAAAGAGACATTTTTTACGATCCAGGTACTGTTTGGGATAGGGGAGCCCTCAAAGCTTTCTATTAAGTTGCTTGTTATCGGAGAGGATAATACCGTGATATAGCCGATTTTAGTTTCAGGAATAGAATTACCTGCTGAATTACCTGCAATCAATTGTACGGAATAGGTTCCGGGACTGCTGTATGTAACGGTAGGGTTTTGAACACTGGATACATTAGGAGTTCCTCCTTCAAAAGTCCACGACCAATTTGTAGGAACAGCAACATTACTTTGATCTGTAAAATAAACGTTTTGTCCGGCACATACCATTTGTGTATTTGATTTGAATAATGCTGTTGGAGGGCAAGCCACAGTTGGACTAATGCCGGTGGACATTAAATTAGAGGCTGACCATAAATTACTTCTTCCTACAATTCCGGATTGAGCAGCAGCCTCCATTCTCAGTGCCTGCTCCTGGGTAAACATCGTTTCGCAGTAAGAATAATCCATAAAATTCTGATAATTTTCCGGTATACCCGGGGTACAAATATCGTAAGTAGAAGGACAGCTTAAATAACCCGGAGTAGTTGGAGTATCGTTCACAAAATCATCATTATTACAATCTACGGCACAGGAATTCCAACCGAATACATGTAATAAGTTGAACCAATGTCCTACTTCATGTGTTAGTACATGAGAATGAAAGGCTGAGGAAGTTCCTATTGTACCTGTATAGTCATGCAATAATACAATTGCATCCTGAGGAGCACCATAAGACCATGAACCCGGAAGATAAGTGTAACCAGCAGCACTGAAACCACTACTCATAGTGATTGTTTTTACTACATAAATATTTAAGTATTTAGTAGGATCCCAGCCTTGTGCATATAGTGTACTGGAAGCATCATTCCAGTTGGCATCCGAATTAAAGTAACGAACAATTCCATTGGTGCAATTCCCGTTAGGGTCCTTGGCCGCTAACGCAAATCTGATGGATACTGAATCGGCAATGGATTTAAATACAGGGAGAGTATTACTTGTATCGGCATTACGTTTGGCAAAATCAACATTTAATACTTTAACGGCATCCATAACTTGCGCATCAGAAATATTTTCAACACCATTTAAGTGTAGAATGTGAAACACCATAGGAATGGTATAATTGGTACTTGTTAAAAGCTTTGATGCAGAGTGGGTATTGCTACTGTTTAATTGAGCATTAAAACTTGCCTGATAGTCATCAAACGCCTTTTTTAGTTCGGGATGTTTTTTGAAATGAATTTCAGAAGCTTCAGTAGAAGCACATCGGTGAGTTTGAGCATTAGTAACTTTTGTTGCTAAACACAAAGTAAAAAGAGTAATAATGATTTTTTGCATAGGCCTTGTTTTATATAACATCTAAGATAATTATAAAAAATGCTTTTACAAGGAATAAATCTTCATTTTAACATAAAAACCAGAAGTAATTATTGTGTTTTTTTAATGGTAAATTATTACAACTAGTTCAGGATGTAAATATAGAAGTTAGTTTAAAAACCAAATGCTGCCATTTAAAACACTGGCAAAACTTACCCATAAAAGATAAGGTACTTGTAATAATGCGGCTTTTCTGTTGATTTCGAAAAAGAGAATGATCATCGTAAGGATGCTAACCCACATCACAATAATTTCTATGAAGGCTATGCCCAATAATTGAAATTTAAAGAACAAAAAGCTCCAGCAAAAATTTAAAAGTAATTGTATACAAAATAGAGTAATGGCCGAATGTTTAATTTTTGTAGCAGGCATTTGTAAGATCATATATAGTGAAATACCCATTAATAGATAAAGAGTTGTCCATACTGGGCCAAACAAATAATTAGGAGGATTAAAAGACGGTTTATGTAAGGTAACGTACCATGTATTGACGCTTGCTACCGTTGCAAATCCGGAAATACCACCTATCGCGAGGGGAATGATAATGCAAAGACTGAGTTTAAGATAGCGATTCATAATTATTCAATATATCCAAGTTTGGCATAAGATAAAGCCCTGTCGGTTTTGGCATACGTTAATCGGGCAAGACGCTCTGTTTTATGATAGCTGTCAAGCCCGCTGCAGGTAATTGTTTTTGCTTTTTCAATATCTAAAAAACCATCTTCACATAAGCAGTCGTTAGGAAAATAAACCTGTTGTATTTGTCCTATAATTAAAATAGTATGGTTGGTTTTAATGTCGATACGTTCTTTAAATTGCACACCCAGTTGAATATGACTTTCTTTTACATAAGGTGCTTTAAATCCTGATTTATAATCGGGAGTTAAATGGGTGGCATCAAACTCGGATATGTCTTTTGGATAGCGCGCAGAGCTTTGATGTGCCTGTTGATAGATCTCTTCGTTGATATGATTAATTGTATAATGACCACTTTCCAGAATATTGGATAGCGTATGTCGGTCTACCGAATCAGGACGCGAAATAAAGCCAATATAGGGAGGATTGGCACCGATATGAACAAAAGAATTAAAAATGGCAAGATTGGTTTGATGTTTAGCATCCGTAGTCCCAATAAGCGCCACGCTTTTAAATCCGGACAGCGAATTGACAAAAGCAGCACGGTAACGCTGTTCTAAGCCCATTAGATCAACAAATGAAAAGTTTCGTTGTGTAGTTTTAGAAGTCATAGCTATACTTTTAAGGCAGACATACCGCCATCTACAGAAAGTATTTGCCCGGTTATCCAGGAAGCTTTTTCAGATAATAAAAACTCAACCATGTTGGCAATATCCTCAGGCTGTCCAATACGTTTTAATGGGTGGCGTTGATTTCCGGCTTCGAGTTTCTCGGAAGTATTTACTAATTTATCTGCTAGTGGCGTATAGGTTAAGGAAGGTGCCACACAATTCACTCTGATCTTTGGCGAGAATTCTGCAGCCAGGGCTCTGGTCAGTCCTTCAACAGCACCTTTACTTGCCGATACAGCCGAATGAAAAGGCATTCCTGTTTGTACTGCTACGGTGCTAAATAATACAACAGATGCGTTTTTCGAAAGTTGCATATTGGAAGTGTAAGCCTGTATGCTTTTGATTGCACCTAATACATTCAGCTCAAAATCATTTCTGTAATCAGAAAGTTTGAGTGTGCGAAAGGGCTTTAGATTAATAGATCCCGGGCAATATACCAGCCCATCAATAACACCTTCTATCTTTGGCAGGTCGGTATATGATAATATATCATGTTGGATAAATTGAGTGGTTTTAAAATCGGATAGTTGTCTGGACAGAGAAATGACCTGTTCATTTTGACTAATGAGTTGTTGTGCCAAAGCTTTTCCTATTCCCGAAGATGCTCCTATGATAAGCGTTGTTTTCATTATAAAGTAAACAACAAATACATAAGATTGTTTAAGATTTAAAAAATATTCTCTTATGTTTACATATAAAAATTCTACACATGATAATTGATTTAAGAAGCGATACTGTTACTAAGCCTTCCAAAGGCATGATGGAAATGATGATGTCGGCACCTGTTGGTGATGATGTATTTAATGAAGATCCAACTGTACTGGTATTGGAAGAAAAGGCAGCTCGTTTATTTAATAAAGAAGCAGCATTGTTTTGTCCCAGCGGAACAATGACTAATCAAATTGCTATTAAATGTCATACTCAACCGGGAGATGAATTAATTTGCGATGCGAATTCTCATATTTACAATTACGAGGGAGGGGGGATTTCTTTTAACTCGGGTGTTCAGGCAAAACTGATACAGGGCGACAGAGGTCGAATAACTGCGAAACATGTTGAAGATAATATCAATGCAGAATATGACTGGTTAACCCGAACATCATTAGTATGTCTTGAAAATACAGTGAACAAGGCAGGAGGAAGTTATTATGATTTAGATTCGGTTAAGGCAATTAAAAAAATATGTGAACAACAGCAATTGGCTTTGCATTTAGATGGTGCCCGTATTTTTAATGCCCTGGTAGAAACAGATTATACGGCAGGCGACATAGGGAACCAGTTTGATTCAATTTCTATTTGTTTGAGTAAAGGATTGGGAACGCCGGTGGGATCATTATTATTAGGAAATAAAACATTCATTAAAAAAGCCAGACGCCTTCGTAAAGTATTTGGAGGAGGAATGCGTCAGGTAGGATTTTTAGCCGCTGCCGGAATTTATGCACTGGATAACAACATTGACCGATTAAAAGAAGATCATACAAGAGCCAGACAAATTGGAGATACATTGGCCACTTTACCTTATGTAGAAAGTGTAATGCCGGTAGATACAAACATTGTTATTTTTAATTTAACGGAAAAATACACGGCGGCATCATTTGATGAAAAATTAAAACCGTATGGGATAAAGTCTTCTGCCTTTGGAAAACAAACCGTTCGTTTTGTGACTCATCTTGATTTCACGGATGATATGCTTACAAAGGTTCTGGAGGTTTTAAAAAAGCTCTAGTTAGAACTTCACCTGCAACTTTAAGTTTAATGTTCGTCGTGTTAAATAATTTGGAACAGCATATTGTCTGTTGGTAACATCTGTTACCCATGTGTAGGACACCGTATTATTTACCTGTAGTAAATTAAATACTTCAATACTGATAAACATTCCTTTTAATTGATGGAACGGATTTTTCTTTGGTAAAGGTTTATCCTCCTTTATGATCTGATAGGCAAACCCAATATCAACCCTTCTGTATGGAGGCATTCGCAATACCTGTTTCCAGCGCTCATGACCAGGTGGGCCAAAGGGTAAACCGGTTCCAAACTGCATATTCAAATACATTTTGCAGGAAGGTAATTTTGGAATATAGTCCTGAAAGAACATGCCAAAAGTTACTCGTTGATCTGTAGGACGAGGAATGTAGCCAGGATAAACCACAAGGCTATCTACCGGTTTGTTATTAAAGGTGAGTCCTTTTACAATAGAATCACCGTCGCTGTTAAAGTAAGTAACTCTTCTGTCATTGCTGATGTTTTCCATTGTTTTTAAAACACCAATAGTGGCCCACGATTCAATGCCTTTCACAAATTCCCCATTGATCCTTAAATCAATTCCTTCCGTATATCCCACCGAATTATTAGTAGCAAAATAACGGATACGCGTATTGTCGATTTCATAAGGGATCAGGTCTTTCATTTCTTTATAGTATCCCGCTAAAATAACTTTAAACGGCCGACGCCATAATTTGAAATTATAATCACCGGATAATAAATAGTGAATAGATTGCTGAGCTCTGATGTTTGGATTTAATTGTCCGTCAAAGCCTCGCATCTCCCTGTAAAACGGAGGTTGGTAATAGTAGCCCCATGATGCTTTGAATAAAATATCACGTGTCCAGTTTGGTTTGTAGGATAAAGTTACTCTGGGAGATACAACGGTTTGTTTGTTAAAATCCCAGTAATTGGCTCTTATGCCTCCCGTAGCAGTAAATGTAGATGAATCGCGTAATTGTTTGCTGTAGATATATTGTACATAACCTTGTACACGATTGGTTTCCAGATTTATTTTTGTTTTTAAAACATCAATTAGGTTGATTTCAGTTGGATTGTATGGGCTTACATAGCCTGCCGAATCAATGGTTCTCCATTCACTTAATTTATCATGAATAATTTCGTGCTGATAGCGGATACCCCATAAGAGTTCGCTGCTTCTTCCAACCTGGCGTGTTCCCTTGTGTTCAATATTAAATACATTGGCATCAATACGGTTTCTTCCATTGTTTAAAAAAGTACCAACGCCTCTGTTAAAGGCTACTTGACCAAAATTATCTTTGCCAAAATCAGCTTCCAGCTGGTCAATATAATATTGACCTTGCACGGTATATTTTTCTTCCTCTTGGGCTTTGTATGCAGAGGTTATTAATTTTAATTTAGTTCGGGAATTGGGTTTAAAGGTGGTAGACAAACCACCCATCATGGTATTATATTGAGTTAACTCCTGACCGTCAAAATAGATACTTAATTTAATGGCATTATTTACGGTTCCAAAGGTAGTTTCGCGGTTGGCAGGAATAACCAAATATTGGTTATTGGCCACGTTTCCCAAAAATTCGATACTCCATTTTTCATTTAAGGTAAAGGTTAAAAATGTTTGAACGTCATAAAATCTCGGGCGATATTCCCCTTTGGTGTCCATACTTTTTAGCAAATAGGCATTCGATTTGTACCGGGAACCAATGCTCCAGGCAAATACCCTGTTTTTAGATACGCCTTGTACATGTAAACTCCCTCCTAATAAACTCCCGCTGACGGTTCCGCCAAACTTTAATGGCTTCTTGTAAGTGATATCCAATACCGATGACATTTTATCGCCATATTTGGCTTCAAAACCACCGGCCGAAAAATTAATATTACTTACCATATCCGGATTAGCAAAACTTAATCCTTCCTGTTGTCCGCTTCTGGCTAAAAAGGGACGATATACTTCAATGTCATTCACATATACCAGGTTCTCATCAAAATTTCCTCCTCGTACCGAATAGCCGCTGCTTAACTCATTATTGCTGCTGACGCCAATCTGGGTTTTGATGAGATCTTCTAAATTACCGCTGGGACTGGGAATATAGATGAAGTTTTTAGGATCGATGCGTTGTATTTCCTGATTTCTGTTTTTTTCATAAACCACATCTACCTGAGTAATAGTGTTTTTTACAGCTAATCTGGGATTATAGCTTACTTTTTCTCCTGATTTTAACTTGAATTTTTGATTAACCTGCTTATAGCTAATATTATAGGCGGATATAGTAATATCTTTATCGGCAGGAACGATTAGAGTATAGTGGCCGTTGGCATCGCTGCTGGTTGCGTACGAACCATCTTCTAAAACGGCTATTTGTACGTCAGGAATACTTACACCGTCATCATCCCTGATTGTACCTGAAATAGTAGCTGTTTGCCCAAAGCAAATAACTCCAAGAAAGAAGATACAGATAGTATAATAGTGTTTTTGTAGCACAGGTTAAATAACGACGGTAAACTACAAATATTGTAAAAAGAAATGGAATTTGAAGTATTATAAACTTAATTACTACCTGATAAGGGTAACAAATCCATTCACTGTTTTTGCGGTACCTTCAATAGTTTTAATCTGAGCAATATAAAAATAGGTGCCCTCTTCACAAATCTGGTTCGAAATCATGTTTTTTCCATTCCATCCGTTTTCTCTTCCAGTAAATTCTGCTATTTTTTCTCCCCAACGGTTTCTTATTTCACAGTGAATATCTTTTATTGCTTTTGATTTAAATATGAAAATATCATTTATACCATCGCCGTTTGGAGTGAAAACATTTATATCAAAATTCTCACATGAAACAAAACTCACATGAATCGAATCTGTTTTTATACACGAGCCATTTTGTGAAGAAACCCAGTAAGTGCCACTTTGATTGACGCTTATTGTAGTATTTGTAGAGCCTGTATTCCAATTGTAATTGTTATAACTACTTTGGCACGAAAGAATGATGCTGGTATTTTCACAGGCTATAGTGTCAGGTGATGTATGCAAAACAGGATACGGAACTATTTTCACAGTATCATAAGCAATGGGACTAAAGCAAAACCTGTTTGCTGCAATAACTTCGTAATATCCACTAAAACTGGTATCGGTAGCAAGAATCGAAAGGGAACTGTTAGTTCCGATTGGACCATTCATGCTAAACCATTGGTAGGTATAGTTTTGATTTGGATTATTTACATTTAGGTGTAAGCTGTCGCCAACGCATGGAGAATTACTTGTAATTATTGGAGTTACAGGTGTCTCTAAAACAGTCAGACTTAGTGTGCTTGGTGCACTTGTACATCCATATAAGTTTGATGTAACCGTATAAATTCCTGATTGATTTATATGAGCATTGGATATAATAAGTGAATCAGAAGTATTGGAATAGCCATTTGGTCCCACCCACTCATATATATAATTTGCTCTGACAGGGTTTATTGCAAATACATAATTAGAATGATCGCAAATAGAATCAATATCTGTTATAAACGCCTTTAACGGATTTAAGACATAAATATTGATGGAAGAAGTAGAACTGGGACAACCAAATCCTGAGATTTGCAGGCTATATGTTCCTGCGTGTGTACTATCTGCATTTGGAATTTGAATAGTAGTTGTGGTATTTGTGGTAATGCCCGGGCCAGACCATTGGTAGGTTGCGCCATTAATATATGAAGTCGTGATTTTTATACTGTCATGTTTACAAACGGTAGTATCACTTGTTAATATTGGCGGCAAAGATGTCGGATATATAAATACTGTGGCAGGAACACCAAAACTATGACATCCACCGGGAGAAACATTGGTTACATAATATGAAGTTTGGCTATTTATAACAGGGGTATAATAAGTATTTCCGGTATTGATAACCGGGGCACTATTTGGATTGGAGAACCATTCCATTTGATTTGTGCCCGAATTAATAGCAGTTAAGGTTGCTGTCTGTCCTGAGCATATCGTATCATTCACTATACCTGAAGGTGGGGCAATATTACTTGTAAACGTTACAGTAACCGGACTTGATTTTGCTATACAGCCATATATATCGGTTACTTCCAGTGTATAGCTTCCGGCGCTGTGTACCATGTAGTTCTGCCCGATATGATTGCCGGGTTGCCAGATATAGTTTGTCATTCCCGGATTACCCGTTAAAAGCACCGAATCAAACGGACAAACAGATGTCGGTCCCGAACTGGAAATATTGGCGGTTGGTGTTGAACCTGCTATATTTATAGAAAGGGAAGTTGTTATACCACACATCGTTACCAAACAGGAATATATGCCGGGTGAAGTAATCACTTTTGTAGCTCCTCCGCCTGATAATGGAGAATTCCATACGATCAACGTAGAATCCAGTGTATTTACATGCAAATTAATTGGTTGATTGTTGCAGATCACATTGATTGGCGTGCTAATCAGATAAGGGGTTGCGTATTGTTTTAACTCAACGGTGTTGGTAGTAAAAACGCAGCCTGTATTGTCAGTTACAATACAGTGATAAAAACCGGCAATTTTACTGTATATACTTTGACTATTAATTGGAATAATTCCTCCGGGCCCATGCCATTCGTAAGTTGTGGCTCCGGGTAAATTAATAGTGAGTTTAATCGAATCATTGGGGCATATGATAGAGTTATACGGACTAAGAATAATAAAGGGATTTGGTTTTACAGTAACCATCACAGTAGAATAATCATAGTTTGTACAACCGCTTAAGGTGTCGGTCATTGACAGATAAAAGCTAACCGGTCCTTGCTGATGAACCCAAAATGGCGTGGATGGCGATACTGTGTAGCTGGTATTTACCGATGAAACACTAACACTTGTTACAGATACCAATGATGAATCTCCGGGGCAGAGGTTAGCGTTGCCTGTTACCGTTATAGTTCCGGTAGGTAATGGTTTCACTGTTATATAAATACTGTCATTTAATGTTGCTGTATAAGTTCCGCATAGTGATGTGTATCCATACTTATAGGAATATTTATACCATCCCGAAACGTTAGCACTTGCTTGTAAATATAAATTACATTGATTGCCATTCAAAATATATAATCCCGGACTAGATGAAATAATACCCGATATTGTATGATCAACACAAGGATAGGGATATAGTCCTGAAGGATTTGAAACTGTATCGTATACATAAATAATATCAGTATTCCCTTGACAAATAAAAATACTGTCTGTTGTTTGTTTTGGAATAAAAGGAGTCATTGGCGCATCAATTTCTATCCATATATCATTCCCATTTACGCATCCGTTACGATCTACTACTGTAAAACTATAATTACCTGTAGCATTAATTATTGCAATAGAATCATGAGTAGATATATAACCACCACTCCACGAATAGGTTGTGTTTTGGACATTGCCACCTGTTAAGGTTATTGTTGAAGGGCCACAAATATGTATCGAATGAGTAAAAGGTGGTTGGAGTGTATTTGCACCATAGCTATCTGTAATAACCGGTGGAGGCGGTAGTGGATTTATTTTTACATATACAGTGTCTCTGCTGGTGTAACATCCGTCAAGGGTAGTTACTTTAACAGAATTGTAACCACTGGTATTTACATACAGACTGCTTAAAGTATCATGTAAGTTGTTATTCCATACATATCTGTGGATAGGGCCTATGCCATAAGTATTAAAATATAATTGTGTAGTGCTGGCATGTGTATTGGGACTTATATAACCATTTAAACAGAATGGGATAGTATCAGTGCAATTTAAAAAAGAGTTTTGAAAACAATTACCTACAAAATCTAAATTGCAGGAACTCCCTTTTCTGTCATAATAATCGTAAGGGTTACGTGTCAAATCAATTCCTTTGAAAATAAAGGCGTCTGAGTACCCCTGACAGGATAGCGCTGTATAATCAGTATAGTTATTATTAGCTGAACAATAATTACCTGGTTGTATTAAATTATAATTATTATTTGTTGCGTTGTTGTCATTAATGGTTAATAGAGAGCCATAGGTACTCGGTATATTCAGATGGTGCTCATAGCTACCGGCCATGATAGGTTCATTGATACCTGCAACTAATAAACCATGTGCTTTATCATTTCTTGGGCCGCCAAAATGCCTGAACCACTGGCGTGTGCCAGTATTGTTGTATTTTGTAATAAACAAATCGCCAAACCCAATACTGTTAAAAACTCCGGGGCCATAGGCATCTGAATATTCTGTCATCGTACAACCAAATTCACCAAATATATAAGGATCTTGTTGCGCATCTAGCGCTACCCGTTTACCTGAAAGATAATTTGTGCTTGATTCTGATTTTCCCCAGATAAAATTTCCGGCGTTATCAATTTTCATTAAAAATGTTTTATTCGAATAGGTACCATTTATAAAACTGTTTCCGGATAAGCCAAAATAGGTCAAACTTCCCTGAAAATCTCCTGTTATATAAATTTTATTGGAATTGTCCATTACCATACTATATGGAATTGAAAATACCCCGGTAGCTTTTCTAAACCATTGTTCCTGCCCATTTGCATTGTATTTAATAATAAATGAGGCATTCATAATCATATTATTGTGGGTGTTTTGAAATTGTATGGTATCAGAAAACTGCCCACATACGTATATATTGTTTTGAGAGTCGCTAATGATATCTAACCCTCTGTCGTCATATTTGGCAGAACCCTGTTTTACCCATGTTAGATTGCCGGTGGGAGAATATTTGGCAACAAAAATGTCAAATGAAGCAAACATCGTATTAGGATTTGTCATACTGGTTAATATAGTTCCACTAAAATTAGTTGAGCCCTGAAATTGCCCTGTTACAATTGGATTCCCTAGGTCATCCACAGTAATAGAATTTCCCCATTCCGCTAAATTTCCTCCAAATGACTTTGCCCAAATAAAAACACCATTCATATCCAATTTGGCAATAAAACCATCCTGAGAACCATTAACTGATGATAGTATGATTGAACCAAAGGTGGCAGAACCATAATAAAATCCGGTAATGTAAATATTGCCGTTTGCATCTGATTTTACAGAAGTAGCTCGGTCACTACCACTGCCGCCTGCTTTTACGGCCCATATGATTTGACCACTAGAGTTCGATTTGGAAATATAAATATCAGGATTGCCATTAGAATTGGAATTTAAAACCAAATTTGTAGAATAATTGAAGGTGGTTTGCCCTGAAATATACCCGGCAGATATAATGTTACCATTGTAGTCATAGCATATATCCATTGTTTCATCTTCTTTGATACTACCTGCAGAGTATGCCCAGAAATTTTGAGAAAAGATATATTGATGAAACATCAATATAAAGAACAGTATATTCGCTGTTTTTTTCATATCCTTTAACTTATGAAATATGTCATTAATCTTAAATGCTCCCAATAGCATTAATGATATTAAAGATAAAGAATTATAATAAGACAAAATTGCCGTTAGAATGGTTTTTGGCACAAATAGGAAATCCTGCAGAAGATTTAACAAATAGGCAGGAAAAATCAATGACGAAAGACTATTACTTAATCTTCAGCTTGCCTTTTCTCCAGGCATCAATAAACTGAGACCAGGCAACGGGATTCAATAAGCTCACACTTGGGTACTGACCGGCCTGATATAATCGCGTATACTGCTGCTGCATTCGAACCCTGTAATTGGCAGCTGCATCCATAGAGCCGCCTTTAATGGATTCGCGAATATCCTCATTATCCATATTCTTGTAGGCTCGTTCTATATCCGTATCACTTAAATCCAGATTAAGAATGGCACGTTTAAATTGCTCTTTACTTGGCCAGGGAAATACATTCACCTGCGGTAATTGGATCGTATCTTTTGTTAAAATCTGAATAATAGAGTAGTGCTTTCCGGTTAATGTATCGGATAAATTATACGCTTTGCTTTTGTGATTAACAGAGAAAAACTGCATTTCATCGCCTGGTCGGGCTACAATCGTAAAAAAACCGTAAAAATCACTAACAGTACCGGAACGTGTGCCTTTTAACATGATAGAAACAAAAGGAAGAGGTTGTAAGCTGTCATCTAATACCACCCCCGAAATTTGCAGGTATCTTTCCGGAGTAACAGTTTGTGTTGTTTTTGTTTGAGAAAACAAGGTTACTGAAATAAAAAACAACGTTATGGTAAATAGATGCTTCATCGAATGTAATAAAAGGTAAATACTCTTTGTAAAAATACAATTTTTATAGGGGAAAGCAGTCTAAATAAACAAAAATTAACAAACAAAATGAATGATACAACTCAGTTTTTCTGAAGCCATTTATCGATCTGAAACACCAGTAGTGAAGAGCCGATACCAACAATCATCCCGCCTAATATATCACTCGGAAAATGAACACCTAATCTCATCCGAGAATAACCAACCGCACAGGCATACGCATATGAAGGAACTGCCACATACCATTTTTTTGTAGACAGCGTTAAGGCTGTGGCCGTTGCAAATGCAGTAGAGGTGTGCCCTGAAGGAAAAGAATATTTACCTGCGTTTGTTCGTTTAACAATATCATTAGGGTATTGGTCATAAGGTCTCTGACGATTAATGGTATATTTTAGTCCTGAAGTCAGTAATACATTTAAGCCGATAGCCACCCCTGTTTTCACACCATTGCGCATCATTATTTTGTCATCATTGATGTAACCGGTTAATAATAAAGAGCCGGGAGCAACCACCATAGCCGGATAAACAGAGGCAGAAGTAATCTTCATGGTTTTATCCCATTGGGGATGCTCATCTTTATTGATACGTCTAAGCATCGAAAAATCAAGTGATTGAGCCTGAGTGTCAATACTGATAGATATAAACAAGAGGAGAATGAGTTGTTTCAAATCAATACTTTTATTAGAAAATACGTTATCGGAAGAATGACTAAAAATAATACATAGGTAAAAATAATAGCTATTTTTTCTAAGGTACCGGTGTCTTTGATAAACGGAGTTTTTAAAACAGCATTCACATGTTGTATAAGTCCCCCTTCCAGTAAACTATACTGCTGAACTCCTGCCTGAACACTGGCATACCGCTTATTGAACGAAAGTAAAATACAATCACGAATGGTCCAGTAATCGGTATCCGGTAAATCATCGTAATTAACAATGTAGTTTATATGTTCCTGATCCAGATAGTCTCTGATTCTTTGATTTTTAATTTCCATAATTAGGTCAAAAACCATGGAAACAGGAATGATCAAAAATATGAGACTTTTGGTTAATACCGCAACGATGGCTAATGCCATGATGGATATGATCGTAAACACCACTCTGATGGTATGATTATGATTGATAAATAAGGTTTCTAATAATCGTCCGCCATCCAGTGGCATAAAGGGGAGAAGGTTAAATACATTTAATAACAAAAAAATATTCCCCAACATGCTTAGCTGTTCATTAGGATAAAACGTAGCATATACCGATAAACAAAATCCAATAATAATTCCCGGAACAGGTCCCGCCAAAATAACCACAGTCATTTGCCGTTGAGAGATTGTTGATTTTTTGCCGGAGACATAAGCTCCCAGTAATGGTAATACAAATAATTTCACATTCGAATAATTAAAAGCTTTCATGGCAAAAAAATGTCCAAATTCATGGATCATCAATACAACCAAAACAGCAGCTACATATGAGATATTGGCATCAAAAATAAAGTAAAATAAAAAGGCATAAATACCCAGACTGACTAAGGATTTCCGAACCCAGTTCTGCTTATCCTGAATCAGCACAGGTTTAGGCAATACACGTGGCACTTGCTCTTCGCTTACATGCTCGTACTGTTCGTTTTCGTTTATATTTTCAGGTTCACTGTTTTCCACACTACAATAATAAGATTTTTATTAATCATCAGTAAAAAGACCTATAAATAAGGTGACTTTTTTGTAGCTGTAAAGATAGGCTTATTATGTGTTTTTAAATTAAAATATATATATTTGGATAGTTAAGATACATTTACACATAAAAAACAACTATATAATATGTCAGTTTGGAGAGTAAAACCGGTATCTGCTTTTGAGGCAGATATGAAGAAAAATGATTTAAAGCGTGTATTAACAAAATGGGGATTAACATCCCTTGGAATAGGAGCCATTATTGGGGGCGGAATCTTTACCTTAACAGGTATTGCGGCTCATGATTATGCGGGGCCGGCTTTGGCTCTGGCATTTGTTATTGCAGGTATTGGTTGTTTATTTGCTTCACTATGTTATGCGGAGTTTGCTTCTGTGTTGCCGGTAGAAGGTTCAGCTTATGCCTATGCTTATGGTACTGTAGGTGAATTGTTTGCATGGTTTATTGGCTGGAATTTGATTTTGGAATATATGATGGGGGCAACCACGGTAGCAGTAGCATGGAGCGGATATTTTGTGAAACTTCTGCATTTATTTGGAATCGAATTTCCTATTTGGTTATGTAATGACTTGGCAACTGCTACTGAGAAAATACTGCAACATAATAAGGATTTTCCAACGGATTTATGGGACGTTCCAAGCTTTGCTTTTAATTTACCGGCATTCTTAATTACCTGGATCGTAACAGCCATTTTGGTAAAAGGAATTAAAGAAGCTGCTAAAACAAATAATATTATTGTTATTGTAAAAATTGCTGTTGTTCTTTTTGTAATTATAGTAGGAGCATTTTATGTTAAAACAGAAAACTGGGTGCCTTTTATTCCTGATGAAGTTCCTGTAAAAGATGCGTTTGGAAACTTAACTGGCAAAATGAATTTTGGTTTTGGTGGTGTATTAACCGCAGCAACAATTGTTTTCTTTGCTTATATTGGTTTTGATGCCGTTTCTACACAAGCAGGAGAGGCTATCAATCCTAAAAAAGATGTGCCTTTTGCTATTGTAGCATCATTGGTTATTTGTACTGTGCTTTACATTTTAGTATCGCTGGTATTAACAGGAATGGTAAAATACGATCAATTGGATAAAGCAGCACCGGTGGCTTCGGCTTTTTCAGGTATTGGGATTAATTGGGCTGTATTTATTATTACCATTGCTGCAACAGCAGGGTTAACATCCGTTATGTTGGTAATGATGTTGGGGCAAACTCGTATTTTCTTAGGAATGTCAAAAGACGGATTAATGCCTCCTTTCTTTAAAACATTACATCCAACATTTAAAACCCCACATAAAAGCACATTATTGGTAGGAGGATTAATCTCTATTATTGCAGCCTTTACGCCAATCGAAAAAGTAAGTGAAATGTGTAGTATGGGAACTTTATTGGCATTTGCCATGGTTTGCGTAGCTGTTATGATTTTACGTTATAAAAAACCTGAATTAGAACGCCCTTACAAAACTCCGGCAGTATATTTAATTGGCACCTTGGGTGTTGGGTTTAATTTATTCTTAATGACTCAGGTAAGAGCTGCTACCTGGAACTTCTTTTTGATATGGGGAACATTAGGTGTGATCGTTTACTTTATTTATGGTAAACGAAACAGTAATTTGGAAAAACAAGGAATAGATAATTCTATAATCTAAGTTTTTAGATGAAAAAATCCCTGAACTTATTTGACACCACGCTTTTAGTAGCCGGTTCCATGATAGGTTCAGGGATTTTTATTGTGAGTGCTGATATAGCACGCGTTGTGGGCTCTGCCGGATGGCTGTTGGTTGTTTGGATCTTATCAGGAGTCATTACTTTATTTGCAGCGTTAAGTTACGGAGAGTTGGCAGGAATGATGCCACAGGCCGGAGGGCAGTTTGTTTACATTAAAAAAGCATTTGGAGATCTGGTCGCCTTTGTGTATGGCTGGACCGTATTTCTGGTGATTCAGACAGGAGTGATTGCGGCTGTAGCCGTAGCTTTTGCAAAATTTACAGGTGTATTCATTCCTTTTTTTGAAGAAGGAAATGTGATGTTTCAAATAGCCACACTTAAAATCACCAGTGCCCAGTTATTGGCTATTTTTATCATCGCCCTCTTAACCTTTATCAATACACGCGGTATCGAGAACGGAAAAGCCATTCAACGTATTTTCACATCCGCAAAGTTAATAGCATTGTTTGCATTGATTATTGTTGGGATTTACTATGGATTTCATACGGATGTATTTTCAACGAACATGACTAAGGCCTGGGATGCAAAGGGAGTAGTTGTTGATACGGTTAATGAACAAACAACTCAATCATTCTTACCGTTATCCGGTATGACTTTAGCTACCGCTTTGGGGTTGGCGATGATTGGTTCTTTATTCAGCAGTGATGCCTGGAATAATGTAACATTTATTGCAGGCGAAGTAGAAAATCCAAAACGAAATATTCCTTTAGGCTTATTTTTTGGAGTGTGTATTGTTACATTGATATACGTTCTGGCCAACGTGGCTTATTTGTGTTTGCTGCCCTTAGACGGTTCGGTGAACGGGCAAACGGTGCTTGAACAGGGGATTATGTTTGCACAAAAAGACAGGGTAGGCACAGCAGCTTTATTTCTGGTGTTTGGAGATATCGCTAAATATTTAATGGCCGCTTTAATCATGATCTCTACTTTTGGTTGTAATAATGGATTGATATTAGCAGGATCCCGATTATTTCAATCCATGGCAAAAGAGGGCTTGTTTTTTAGGAGTACATCAAAACTGAATAAATTTAATGTACCTGCCAGAGCCATGACGTTTCAGGGAATCTGGGCTTCCTTATTATGTTTAAGTGGTTCTTATGGAGATTTATTGGATTATTGCACCTTTTCATCCCTTATATTTTATATCATCACCATTACCGGATTATTTGTACTGCGAAAAAAAATGCCCGATGCCGAACGGCCTTACAAAGCCTTTGGTTATCCTGTGATTCCTGCTTTATATATTATTTTAACAACGTTGATTTGTGTAGATTTATTAGTATATAAAACCTTTAACTGCGGCATGGGCTTATTAATTATCGCATTAGGCATACCTGTCTATTTTATATTTAAAAGAAATAAACCTGTTGCTTTGTAATTTTTTCGGATAGTTTTTTTAAAAAAAGTTCCCATTTATTCAAAACAATTTCCCGTTGAAAAATTCGAAATAGGAATAAAACTCAAAACCATTTAGTTATCATATGCTTCTTTTGAGTTATCGAAGAAGGAAACTAAAAAAAAATTAATAGCTTAATTGACTCTTAATAGATGGGGTTAGTGGTTTATCTCCATTTAATTGAGTTAATGTTTAAAGAATGCCGTTCCGAAAAATCAAATCTTTTTTGTTTAATTTCTTTCATTTTAATAAACAGGAGCGGAACGGCGTTTTTGTTTTATGTATCATTATTGCGTTTTTGTTTGGAGTACGTTTGTTAATGCCCTTTTTATTGAATCGTAACGACAACGTACAATTGATTCATCTATCGGTGAATCCTAAAGTTAGTTCTTTGGAAAAAGAACGGGAGGATGACCAGCTTCCTCAAGAAGAAACAAAGGAAAATTTACAATCCTATTCAGCTGAACGATTTGTTTTTAATCCAAATACGGTTACGCAAGAAGAGGCAATGGCACTTGGTTTTTCAAGGAAACTAAGCACTACTTTAATTAATTTCAGGAATAAAGGTGGTAAGTTTCATAAGCCCGAAGATTTAAAAAAGCTATATGGCGTCTCTCACAAATTGTATAATGCGCTGGAGCCATATATTTTAATCCCTGGTGAGAAAAAGGAATTGAGAAGAGATACATTGTATCTCACCGGAATAGCTGAAAGAAAAGTAATTTCTAAACCACTTTTAGAGATTAATACGGCAGATAGTTTATCTATTGTTTATCTGAAAGGAATTGGCCCGGGGTTCACAAAGCGAATCATTAAATACCGAACCCTGTTGGGAGGTTTTCATTCTTTGAACCAATTGAAAGAAATTTATGGAATGAATGATAGTTTGTTTTTAACGTTAACATCTCAGATACAACTCAATGCGAATGCCATTACTGCAATTCCGATAAATTCAGTTGATATAAATGGTCTTAAAAAGCATCCTTATTTTAATTTTCAATCGGCACAGGCTCTTATTAATTATAGGATAAAACATGGAAAGCTAACGGAGTCAATTATTAAAGGAATGGGCTTGTTTAATGAAGAAAAATTGAAGTTGATTTTACCTTATTTAAGTTATTGATTTTTAGAACTTATTCTACAAAAAAAATCCCCATCATTGTTCTGATGGGGATTTTTTATGATAGATTGAGAAGACTATTCTTTAATCAATTTTATCACAAGTTGTTTACCATTGTGATTTACATTTACAAAATAAATACCTGTAGATTGATGTTGGATATCTATGCTGTTTTTACCGGCTTGCATAGTTTCATTGATTATCACCTGTCCTATAGCGTTAGTTATTGTAACCTTTGCCTCTGACGTTAACTCAATATAAAAAATGCCTTTTGTAGGATTCGGATATGCAGAGATAAATACCTCTGCATTATTTAATGCGGCAATCCCTGTACATAAGCTCACATCCTGAGTAATGGTTGTTGATGCAGAACATCCGTTAACGTCTGTTCCATCTACCGTATACGTAGTCTGAGATGTCGGCGTTACTTCTATAGTGGCTGTTTGCTCAGTAGTACTCCAGGTATAGGTATTTGCACCACTAACAGATAACGTTGCTGTTTCTCCCGAACATAATAAAGAACTGGTAGATGTTGCAACTAAAACAGGTAATGCATTTACTGTTAATGTTACATTGGTTGTCGCTTCACATCCATTATCATCTGTTACGGTATAAGTTGTAGAGCTTACATTAGTGGTATAGGTTCCTGTTCCTGTATAAGGCGTTGTTCCTCCACTTACATTTACAGTAACCGTTACAAAGCTACCCATACAAATAGCACTTGATGATACAGATGATGTGACATCTAGAGCCGTTGGTTCCGTAACCGTAATGCTGGTAGTCGCTATACAACCATTATCATCGAAGCCGTTACCGAAGCAACACCGTTACTTCCTCCGTTACATGAAACATTGGTAACTGATGTTGATGTTGCTAAAGCGGTTGGTTGTGTGATATTCGCAAATGCTGTTTTGGTACAAGAGTTAGCATCGGTTACAGTTACCGTATAATTTCCTTGTGATAATCCTGTAGCTGTTGCTGCAGTTCCTCCGCCTGGTGCCCATGAATAGGTATATCCGCCGGCTCCACCGGAAGCCGTTACCGAAGCAACACCGTTAGATCCCCCGTTACATGCAACATTGGTAACTGATGTTGATGTTGCTAAAGCGGTTGGTTGTGTGATATTCGCAAATGCTGTTTTGGTACAAGAATTAGCATCGGTTACAGTTACCGTATAATTTCCTTGAGATAATCCTGTAGCTGTTGCTGCAGTTCCTCCGCTTGGTGCCCATGAATAGGTATATAAGCCTGTTACACTGGTTGTTCCGTCTCCTGTTGGGTTACCCGGTGTCCAGTTATAAGTATATCCTCCTGCTCCTCCGCTTGGTGTATTGATACTTGCGGCTCCGTTAGATCCTCCGTTACAGGAAATGTTTGTTTGTGATGCCAGTGTTGCTACTAAAGCAGTTGGTTGAGTGATTGTGAAATTGGCTGTTTTAGTACATCCATTACCATCGGTGACAGTACAAGTCCAAGAGCCGGCAGTTAAGCCTGTTACACTGGTTGTTCCGTCTCCTGTTGGGTTGCCAGGTGTCCAATTGTAAGAATATGCTGCGGATCCACCAGTAGCGGCATTCACAGAGGCAGCTCCATTGGATCCTCCAAAACAAGATATATTGGTTTGAGAGGCAGCATTTAAATTGAGAGCAGTTGGTTGAGTGACCGTAAAATTGGTTGTTTTTGTACAACCATTGCCATCTGTTACAGTACAAGCCCATGAGCCGGCTGTTAAGCCTGTTACACTGGTTGTGCCATCTCCTGTTGGGTTACCGGGTGTCCAATTATAACTATATCCTCCTGCTCCGCCTGTGGCGGCATTCACAGAGGTGGCTCCATTTGATCCGCCAAAACAAGATATATTGGTTTGAGAGGCAGCATTTAAACTGATAGCTGTTGGTTGGGTAATATTGACAGTAGTTGATGCCGTTAAACCACAACTGTTAGTTGCTATACAGGTATATATGCCTGTACTTAGACCTGAAGCTGTGACGGCATTGCCTCCACTTGGGCTCCATGTATAAGTAAAAGACGGTCCTCCTGTTGCAGAAACGGTTGCGGTTCCCGAGCTGCCTCCGTTACATAATACATTGGTTTGACCAGATAAAGAAAGAGTAGGGGTGGGGCAGGGAGAAGGAGTAGCTGTACCTGTTGTAAGAGACCAAACCTGATAATTTCCGGCGCAGTAACTTGAAGTTGTAACTTCAATGTTGTCAACGTTTTGAAAAGCAGGAACATTCGTAAAAGTAACCGCTATCGTTGATGGAAATACACTACTAGGCATGTTTGCTATTAATGTAGCACCTGGTACGGCAATATTGTCTTTATAGCCGGTATATAACATTGGCACATTGGTACAACTGGTTGTGCTTGTGCTTAGTTGCGCTTCTTTCATTTCAAATTCTCCTCCGTTAGTTGAACCAAATGATAAATAAACAAGATTGGCAAACCCTCCAATAATGTAATTAATATGACCGTCGCTGCCACTACCATTTGCAATATTAAAGCCACAAGTGTTTAGTGAAGAAATTTTAATCCTCCAGCCATCCATAATATCGGCAGTTTTTCCTGAGCCACAAGTACTTGCAGCTGAAATAATAGTTGTAGATGATACTGTAAAAGGAGAAACCCCAATCGTTGGTTGCGCTAATGAAATTAAAGTAAACATCGCAATTAGTGCAGTGAAAAATAATTTAAGTTTTTTCATAGTTTTTAATTAGTCAGATGAATCGAATATTGTATTTTTTTGGATTAAATATAGAATAAAATTCTTACGTTTATTGTTAAATGCTATTTTTTTTACGATAAAAGGTGTTTAAAATAGGACTAATCAAGGTTTTGGATTGCTTTAAATAAGTATAAAAAAGATTAAAATCAGGAGAATAGACCATCATTTTGCCTGTTCCTCTTAAAAATGTACTTTTACAAAAATGCATAAGATACTCGAATACTTCTGGAAGTATAATTTACCACGTTGGTCAATTTTAATCATTGATCTGATTATTTGTGCATTTTCTTTGACACTGGCTTTTTTCCTGCGATTTAATTTCAAATCCATTCCGGCCAACGAATTAGAAAATTTCCCCATAGTTTATACATTAGTATTGAGCGTACGGTTATTGGCATTTATTATCTCAAAAACCTATAAAGGGGTGGTGAGGTATACAGGAGCCAAAGATGCTACCCGAATTTTTGTAATCGTTCTGTTGAGCAGTTTTGCTTTATTTGTTATCAATATTTTTACCAGACAGGTTTTATTAGGCTACTATATTGTTCCACATTCCGTAATTGTTATCGATGCTCTTGTAACGATCTTTATTATGATCAGTTCACGATTAGCCATCAAAGCCATTTATTTCGAAAATAAAAATCCGGAAAAACAAAAAACACAGGTTATTATATACGGCGCCGGGGAAAGCGGGATTATTACCAAACGAACCCTCGACAGGGATGCTGCCGTACGCTATAAAGTAGTTGGATTTATTGATGATGATGAAAAAAAGAAAGGAAGGAGTTTAGAAGGAGTCTTTATTTACCCAACAGCTAAATTAGCGGAACTGATCAAAGATAACGAAGTTGAATCGGTTATTATCAGTATTCAAAATTTATCCCCTGAAAAAAAGAGCGCAATCATTGATGAATGTTTGCAACTGGGCGTTAGAGTTTTAAATGTTCCTCCCGTAGCCAAATGGATCAACGGCGAATTGAGTTTCAATCAGATTAAGAGTATAAATATTGAAGAGTTATTAGAACGCGATCCGATTAAACTGGACAATGAATTGATCAATGAACAACTCAATCATAAAACTATTTTAATTACCGGAACAGCCGGATCTATTGGGGCAGAGTTAGCGCGCCAATGCGTGAAATTTAATCCCGCTTTATTGGTTTTATTGGACCAGGCAGAAAGCCCGTTACATGAATTGGAACTGGAATTTAATGAAAGAGCCATTGTCTGCAAACATGAAGTGGTCATTGGAGATGTTCGTAATAAAGACCGTATGCATAATGTATTTAATACATTTAAACCACATATTGTTTTTCATGCTGCTGCTTATAAGCACGTGCCGATGATGGAAAATAATCCGTCTGAATCTATTTTGACGAATATACTCGGTACCAAAACAGTGGCTGATCTTGCGGTGGAATTTAACGTAGGAAAATTCGTGATGATCTCTACAGATAAAGCTGTTAATCCAACCAATGTCATGGGAGCCTCAAAACGTATTGCCGAGATCTATACACAAAGTCTGGGAAAAACATCCAAAACAAAATTCATTACCACCCGCTTTGGAAACGTATTAGGATCTAATGGTTCAGTCATTCCCCGTTTTAAAAAACAAATAGAAGAAGGTGGGCCTATCACGATCACACATCCGGATATTACCCGTTTTTTTATGACCATTCCCGAAGCTTGTCAGCTGGTATTGGAAGCCGGTTGTATGGGAAAGGGCGGTGAAATTTTTGTGTTTGACATGGGGCAATCTGTTAAGATCATTGATCTGGCACGTAAAATGATCAGACTCTCTGGATTAAAAGAAGACAGGGACATTAAAATCGTTTTCACAGGCTTACGCCCGGGGGAGAAATTGTTTGAAGAATTATTGGCAAGTTCAGAAAATACATTGCCAACGCATCATCAACAAATATTGGTAGGTAAAGTGCGCGAATATGAATTTGCTGAGGTGGCTCAATTCATCAACGAATTAATTTTATTATTTAATACTCAGGATAATGTGAGGATCGTTTCTAAAATGAAAGAGATAGTGCCTGAATTTGTGAGTAATAATTCAGTGTTTCAAACATTAGATAAATCGTAATGAAAATAATAATGAATTAGTTTTGGGCGTTCCTCGCGCAAAAAAACAGCGCAAGGTCGGGCTTTTCGTTTCAATCTTTTTATTCGTGCCTCATAAAAAGGATTTTCACTTCAATCCCTAACGCAAAATATACAAACGTTGAATTAAATTTACAGGATGAAAAAAATAATAGTAGGAATTTTAGTCATAACAAATGTAGTCATTGCACAAACAAAACCAATTGCTGCCAATGATTTAAAACAACCCAAGCTGGTTGTTGGAGTAGTGGTAGATCAAATGCGTCAGGATTATATTTACCGCTACTGGAATAAATTTGGGAACGGAGGATTTAAAAAACTGATCAACGAAGGGTACTTTTATAAGAACACTCACTACAACTATGTACCTACCTACACCGGCCCCGGTCATGCTTCTATTTATACAGGCACAAGCCCTGCCACTCATGGTATTATTTCCAACGATTGGTATGTAAAGGAAACAGGTAAGGTAACCTATTGCACGGATGATGACAATGTAAAATCCGTTGGTACAGATAGTAAAGCAGGATTAATGTCTCCCAAAAATTTATTGGTAACTACCATTGGTGATGAATTAAAATTGAATACCAATCAGCAATCAAAAGTATTCGCAATTTCTTTAAAAGACAGAAGTTCTATTTTACCCGCAGGGCATAGTGCCAATGGTGCTTTTTGGTTTGATGGAAGTAATGGGAAATTTATCTCCAGTACTCATTATATGACTCAATTGCCGGCTTGGGTAAACGAATTTAATAATTTGCAATTGGCTAAACAGTATTTGTCTAAAGGCTGGAATACTCTGTATCCAATTGAAGGGTATACAGAAAGTATTGCCGATAAAAATAATTATGAAGCAGCCCCTAATAAAAAAGATACCGCTGTTTTTCCCTACAATTATAAATCGCAACTCGATAAAAATAATTTTGAGATCATTAAAGCAACGCCCTACGGTAATACTATTACTAAGGATTTAGCATTGGCATGTTTAAAAGCGGAGCAGTTAGGAAGAGGAAAACAAACAGATATGTTATGTATTAGTTTTTCTTCAACAGACTATGTGGGGCACTCATACGGGCCAAGAAGCGTTGAGGTAGAGGATGTGTATGTACGATTGGATAAAGATCTGGAAGAATTGATAAACAGCTTAAATGCAAGCATTGGAAAAGATAATTATGTGCTGTTTTTAACCGCAGACCACGGAGCCTGCGATGTTCCGGCTCATTTAAAAGATTTAAAAATTCCGGGAGGATACATTGATGAAGACGAATTAACCAAAACCATTAAAACATTTTGTATGAATCAATATGGAGATAGTCTGGTGTCTTCTTTGATCAATCAGCAGATATTTTTAAATGAAAACAAAATGGCATCATTGAAACTGAATAAGTTTGCGGTAGAACATACCCTGGCCAATTTTATGTTGTCGGTGAAAGGAGTGGCAGAAGCCTATCCTTCTGAAGTATTGAAATATGAGAACTTCACGGATGGAGCCTTTAAATACCTGATCCAAAAAGGCTACAATCATGTAAGGAGCGGAAACGTTGCGTTTTCATATAACCCTGCATGGATGGAATATCACAATAAAGGAACCACTCATGGTGCGTCGTATAGTTATGATACGCATGTGCCTTTATTATTTTATGGCATGGGAATTCCCAAAGGACATACAGTAAAAAAAGTAAATGTGGTAGATATAGCTCCAACTATTGCGATCATGCTGCATATGTCATTTCCGAATGGAACAACTGGTAAGCCTTTGGAAGAAGTAATTGCTAGATAAGATTGTTTTCATACTCGCCACTCCCTTTCTTCAATGAATTTGCTGATATTATTGTACAAAAGGATAAACGATGCCAAAGTATTTACTGTAAATTAAGTTCGAAGCAGTGCGTGGGCCTGTCAAAACGCGGAGGCAATGAGCTGTGAATTTTAGTTGACTAGTTGAGTCTGAAAAACTTTTAGTGTTTTTCAGAAACGAAACTTGGCAATTAAAAGAGCGGGAAGGGATCGTTTTGACTTGATTTTTTGTTTCTTTTTTATACAAGAAAAAAGAAAATAAATAATAATATTAAACTTACCTTTATACTATGCTACTTCGCTTAAATTACGACAATCCTCACCCTAAAGACATTCAATTTATTGTTGATTGTTTGAAAAATGACGGCCTTATTATTTATCCTACAGATACAGTATATTCCATAGGATGTGATATTACCAGGCCCAAAGCCATTGAAAAATTATGCCGGCTAAAAAACATCAAACCCGAAAAAGCAAATTTTTCTTTTGTATGTAGCGATCTAAGTCATTTGTCTAATTATGCAAGGCCTATTTCCAATTCATTATTCCGGATCATGAAAAAAGCCTTGCCAGGTCCTTATACTTTTATATTAGAGGCAAATAACAATGTTCCAAAATTGTTAAAACAAAATAAAAAAACAGTTGGTATACGTGTGCCGGATAATACCATCTGTAAAACTATTGTGAGCGAATTAGGTAATCCTATTATAACAACCAGTTTGCATAATCCTTATGATGATATCCTGGATTATTTCACGGATCCGGAAGCCATTTATCGTGAATATGAAAAAAAGGTCGACATTGTTATCGATGGCGGATTTGGTAATTTGTACGCCTCAACGGTAATCGATTGCTCAGAAGAAGAGTTGGTGGTGTTAAGAGAAGGTCTTGGCAGTCTGGATATTTTGGATTAATAGTTTTGTTATAAAAATGTTGATTACCCCTCATTATTTTATATTATTTTAGAAATCTACACTTATATGTATTTATATGCTATCTAAGATTTATATATCATTACTGCTACTATGTTTTGTTAGTTTGAATGTGATTTCACAAAGTACCAATACTAAAAAATGGAGAAAAACAGAGAATGATTCCATGCAAAGTGCCTTGATGATGTTTGACGATGGTAATTATTTATTGGCACTTCCTTTTTATGAGAATTTATATAATTCACATCCTAAAGAAGAATTCTTAAAATATTGTTATGGAAAATGTGCTTTATACAGGAGTGATAAGCATGAAATGGCACTCACATTATTAAGTGAGGTGTATGCTAAAAATAAAAAGGCAGATAATATTGAATATGATCTGGCCAGAGCCTATCACTTTAATTACAAATTTGATGAGGCGATAGCACTTGCCGATAAGTGTATTGCCGGAAAAAGAACATCACCTGAAATTAAACAAAGTGCCGCACAGCTAAAGCAGTATTGTATTAACGGTAAGGAATTGTACAGTCATCCAACAGGTGCAAAAATCAGTAATTTCGGTAATAAGATTAATTCAGCGAATGATGAATATGTGCCTGTAGTTTCGGCAGATGAATCAATTATGATCTTTACATACAGAGGTCCTGAAAGTAAAGGAGGTCGTCAAAATGATTTTAAAGAACCGGATAAATACGGGAGCTACTTTGAAGATGTGTTTCAATCGGTACAAATAGACGGACAGTGGACAAAGCCTGTGCCGGTAAATAATGTGAATACAAATTCTCATGATGGTGCTATTGCCTTGAGCGCAGATGGTATGTATTTATTTGTATACAGAGACATGGGAGATGATCACGGAGATATTTATATGAGTAATTCCTTATCCGGAGAGTGGTCATTCCCTCAAAAGTTAAACGGGCAGGTGAATTCTTATTCATGGGAAGGAAGTTGTTCGTTAACAGCCGATGGAAAGCAATTGTATTTCAGTAGCGAAAGAGGAGGCGGATTTGGAGGAAAAGATATTTACAGAGCAACTTTGTTACCGGATAGTACCTGGGGTAATGTAGTAAATCTGGGTGATAGCATTAACACTGCTTTAGACGATGATGCTCCCTTTATTCATCCTGATGGAGTGACTTTGTTTTATAGTTCAAAAGGAAAGAATAGCATGGGAGGATATGATATCTTCCAATCCAAATTAAACTGGAAAGATTCTACCTTTATCAGACCTGTTAATTTGGGTTATCCTATTAATACAACGGATGATGATATTTATTATGTACTCTCTGCTAATGGAGAAAGAGGGTATTATGCTTCCGGCAAAAGCGGTGGAGAGGGCTTGAAAGATATTTACACGGTATACCCCGGTTATGTGGGTAAGAAACCATCTCTTTATATTGTTAAAGGAAAAATAACATCTGATGGTTCTCCTGTTGCCGCTACTGTTTTAGTTGAGATCACAGATAAGAATAATAAAAAATTCGGAGAGTTTGTAAGCAGTTCTTCTAACGGTAATTATTTGGTATCGCTACCTGCGGGAGGGATATTTAAATTAACTTATAAGTACAAAACATCGCCATCTAAAACATTGGATATTAATACAATGGCATTAGAAGGATTTGAACAAAAGATATTTGACGTAAGCTTTAATATATCAGATACGGTAAAGCCAGTGGAGGCAGTGATTCCACCGCCGGTAAAAGATACTGTTGTAGCAGTTGTTGCAACATCTAAACCAGCTAAAGAGCCTGTCGTAAAGGAAGCGAAGGCTCCGGTTGTTAAAGAACCAAAGACACCTGTTGTTCATGAACCTAAAGAACCGGTTGTTAAAACGCCTGTAGCTAAAAAGGATAATTTTAAACCTAATAATGCGTTACAACAAAAAATAAAAGACTATAGTGCCCTCTATGGTGACATCAGTGCAGAAGGATTGATCTTTAAAGTGCAGATAGCGGCATATAAAAATCCGAAAAATTATACATATAGCCATTTAAGAGGCTTAGGAGCTGTTGAGAAGTTGCTATTGGATGATGGTATTACTCGTATTACTATTGGGGGAGAATTTAAAACATTGGGGCAGGCATACACGCATAATAAAAAAGTGGTATACCGTGGACAAAAAGATGCCTTTGTAACAGTGCTTTATAATGGTAAAAGAATTTATCTCGAAGACCTGGAGAAAATGGGAATCTTCGTAAAAAAATAACGCAATCAGGAGTATCAACTAATTGAGGTTTTGTCACTTCGGGCGTAGTCGGGAAGCGTTCTTATGATTTTTATGTATAGCTTTCGGCTACGCCCAAACAGACAAATGTTTCTCTTGTTTGATTATAATTCCAGGATTTGTTTCCCGTGTTCCTTACTTTTCACATCCGTTATCACATGAGAGATCACACCTTTTTCATTAATAATAAAGGTTGTTCTGATGATACCATCGTAAATTTTTCCCATAAACTGTTTTATACCCCATACGTCATACGCCTTAATAATAGTCATATCTGTATCGGCTAATAGGGAAAAAGGTAACTCGAATTTTGTAGCAAATTTTTTGTGCATTTTTTCGTCGTCGGCACTCACGCCCAGTACGACATAATTTTTTTTGCTTAAGTACTGATGTTCATCTCTTAAACTACAGGCTTCCAAAGTACAGGTCGGTGTGTTGTCTTTAGGATAAAAATAAAGAATAACATTTTTTCCTTTTAAGTCATTTAATGAAATCAATTTTCCGTTTTGATCTTTGGCTTTGAAAGCGGGGGCCTTATCTCCTGCTTTTAACGAGGTGCTGTGGGCTACAAATTTATCTGCTTTAACAGGCTCTTTAACATGAGCCTTAGTCGTATTTTTTTTAGCCGGGGCAACGGCTGTTGTTTTTTTGGTAGCTGTTTTTTTTACTACTGCTTTTTTAGCAGCCGTTTTTTTTGTTGTGGTTTCTTTTTTTGCCATGGTTTCTTTTTTAGTAGATAACGAATGAGGTGCATTTTTGTTTATCACCTTTGTTTTAAAGTACTGGCACCACTCCGTCAGAGGACACACGTCGCATTTGGGTGTTCTGGCCAGACAGGTGTATCGGCCATGCAAAATCAACCAATGATGAGCTGTAGCAACATATTCTTTTGGAATATATTTCATGAGTTGCTGTTCGCTTTGCAAAGGTGTTTTGGCTTTAGTTAGTCCCAATCGGTTAGAGACTCTGAATACATGCGTGTCAACCGCCATAGCCGGTTTGTCATAAATAACAGATGCTACTACATTGGCCGTTTTTCTGCCTACTCCCGGAAGTTTTACCAGTTGATCAATTTCACTGGGAATTACACCGTTAAAATCTCTTAATAGCATTTTAGCCATTTCAACTAAATGTTTTGCTTTATTATTAGGATAGCTTACACTTCTTATGTAATTAAAAATGGTATCAGAACTGGCAGATGCCAATGCTTCTGCCGTTGGATAATCCTTAAATAATTTCGGAGTAACCTGATTGATGCGTTTGTCGGTGCATTGAGCCGATAAGATCACGGCTACAATTAATTCGAAAGGATTAGAGTAATTTAATTCCGTTTCAGCAACCGGAACATTGGTTTTGAAATAATTGATGACACCTTCGTAACGTTCTTTTAAAGTCATGATTGAAATTAAATTTCATTAAAGATGAGAAATATAATTGAATAAAAAAGCCACCAGTTATGAGGCTGATGGCTTTTTTTATAATAGTTTTTTTTATTTCTTCCCAAATACTTTCTTCAAAAGATCAGTTACCTGAGCCATAGGATCTTTTCTGATTTTGGCTTCTTCATCTTTTATCAAAACCATCAAACCATTAATAGCTTTGGTACACACATAATCATTTAAATTAGGGTTTTGTTTTTTTACACCCGGTAATTTATTATAAGCTGTTGCCAAAGGTGTCCAATAACTGGTTACTTTTACTTTTGCAATGGCTTCTTTAACGGTAGGCATGAATTTCTCTTTTAAAGGAGTAAATGTTTTTTCTCTTAAATAATGTGTAGCGGCCGTATCTCCTCCATTTAGGATTGCAAAACCATCACCAATACTCATTCCGGTAATAGCGTCTTTAAATACAGGAGCTGATTTTTTAGCAGCTTCTTCTGCAGCTCTGTTTAAAGCCGTTTCAAATTCAGTTACTTTTTTCTGCATCCCCATTTTAATGAGTTTTTCTCTCATATCTTTAGCTTCGGCAGGCCATGGAATAAAGATAGCCGGATTTTTTAAAAAACCGTCAGCTTTGGATGCCATGCCGGATGAATTATTAGTACCAACACTTAATGCTTCTTTTAACCCATTGATTACTTCTTCATTAGTTAATGCAGGGGCAGAAGTTGTATTATGTCCACTGATCACACTTTCCGCTTTTTCGATAACAGTGGTTGAATTTGATTTGGCCGCATCAATGATAGTAGTGGAATTGGTAACCGCAGCATTTTTAGCTGTATTCCAAATATCGTTTAAGGTTTGTGATTTGCTTACTAAACTACTGGAGATAATGGTTGTTAGTATGATTGTCTTTAATTTCATATGCATGTTTTTATAGGTTTTTTACTTGTGATATGGTATAACCATGTTCTATTTGGATAAGATACATTTTTT
The DNA here is from genome assembly GCA_016194985.1 of Bacteroidota bacterium. Classification (GTDB taxonomy): domain Bacteria; phylum Bacteroidota; class Bacteroidia; order B-17B0; family Aurantibacillaceae; genus UBA4416. The sequence goes on along the minus strand of JACQAK010000007.1, from coordinate 23,341 downwards.
GAAACATGGTTATTTCATAATTAAAATTTTAAATTTACAGAGGTTTTACAAATATATTGCCAAATATACTATGAACGCAGAACTTTTAACAATTGGTAACGAAATATTAATCGGACAAATTACTAACACAAATGCTGTTTGGATGGCTCAACAATTGAATATGATTGGCGTTAGTGTTGTTCATATGAGTTCGGTGGCCGACGAAAGAGCTGCTATTTTAAAGGCATTTGAGGATGCGCGTCAGAGGGCAGATATTGTTTTGATAACCGGAGGTCTTGGCCCTACAAAAGATGATATTACTAAAACAACCTTTTGTGAGTATTTTAAAACAGAGTTAGTGATCGACGAAAACGTTTTAAAAGATGTTACAGGATTTTTCTCAAAGAGAAATAAAGAAGTGACGGAGATTAACAGAAAGCAGGCCGAAGTTCCTAAAGGATGCCTGGTGATCAGAAATAAAAATGGCACAGCTCCCGGCATGTGGATGGAAAAAGATAATACGATTTTTGTATCTATGCCAGGCGTACCTTATGAAATGCAGGGAATCATGACAGATGATGTCATTCCTGAAATAAAAAAACGATTTAAATTGCCTTTTATTTATCATAAAACTATTTTAACTCAGGGAATAGGAGAGAGTTCGTTGGCTGAATTGATAAGCGATTGGGAGGATGGTTTAGCCGAAAAAGAAATTGGACTGGCTTATTTGCCATCACCGGGAATGGTGAGATTGAGGTTGAGCAGCAAAGGATTTAATGAATCCGAACTTTTTCATAAAATAGAAACAGAGGTAGATAAAGTAAGGCCATTGATCGAAAGATATATCTACGGCTATGAAGAATATGGAAAAGATCAGCCAAAAATAGAAGAGATCCTGGGAGAATTATTATTAAAAAAAGGATTGAAATTAGGATTGGCGGAAAGTTGCACAGGGGGATATATTTCACATTTAATAACCAGCGTACCAGGTAGTTCAGCATATTATAACGGATGTATTGTTCCTTACCATAATGAGTTTAAACATGATTTATTAAAAGTAGATAACTCTGTTTTTGAGAATAATGGTGCCGTTAGTAAAGAATGTGTAATGGCTATGGCTAAGGAAACGTTAAAAGCATTTAAAGCAGATGTTGCGATTGCCGTATCCGGTATTGCAGGACCGGGAGGGGGAACATCTGAAAAACCTGTTGGAACTACCTGGATTGCTGTTGCTTATGAAGATAGGATCGTACCAAAGCAATTTGTGTTTGGAGATAACAGGTTACGTAATATCCAAATGACAGCAAATGCGGCAATGAATATGTTAAGGAAACTGATATTGAAAATAGAAGACTGAAATGTTTGATTGTTTAGTTGTTTATGGTTTTTTGAAGTAAAGCCCCATACAATTAAACAATTAAACAAATAACACTAAACAATTATATGAAACTAGCATACAGAGAATTTGGATCGGGACAACCGTTGATTATTTTACATGGGTTATTTGGACAAAGCGATAACTGGAATACACTGGCTAAACGTTTTGCTGATAAAGGTTTTCATGTGTATACATTGGATCAGCGAAATCATGGGCTTTCGCCGCATAGCTCTGTTTGGAATTATGAGGTGATGGCGGATGATTTAAAAGAGTTTATTGATACTCATCAATTAATGGCCCCAATTATACTAGGACACAGCATGGGAGGAAAAACCACGATGTTCTTTGAGCAACGTTATCCTCATATCGCCCAAAAATTAATTATTGCAGATATCGCTCCAAGAGCGTATGAGCCACATCATGATGCCGTTTTGAAAGCATTGAATGCTGTTGATTTTTCGGAGATTACTACCAGAAAAGAAGCAGAGGCTATATTAAGTGAGTATATTACTGATTTTGGTACAAAGCAATTTTTACTGAAAAATATTTACTGGAAAGAAGATGAGACTAAACAAATGGCCTGGAGATTTGATCTGGCAACCATTACAAAAGAATATGATAATATTGGAGTAAGCGTTAACTCGTTTAAAAGTAATACTCAAACGTTATTCATAAGAGGTGAAAAATCAAATTATATTACCGATACGGATGAAAAAGAGATTGCTTCTTTATTCTCGGATTATCAATTAAAAACCATTGCCAATAGTGGACATTGGGTTCATGCTGAACAGCCGGATGCTTTTTTTAATTGTGTAATGGCTTTTATAGGTTAAAAGCGTTATTGATGATGGCAATGGTGTTTTTTAATCGTGCCTCATCAATTCCTTTGATTATTTTGTAATCAACGTTTAATTTTTGCAATTCATGTTTATTCCACTTAAATAAGTGCTCTCGAAGATCTTCGTTTCTTCTTTGAGGGTCGGCCACCCATGGCACATCATTGTTAGAAATTAAATAAAGATCGTAATCATTAGGCTTGATATGAGAAGCAATAAAGGGTGGAACTTTATTGAACTTGTGACTCGACCAAATTTTAATGGTAATTAAAGAGGTATCACAAAACAAAAAGCGATGAGCTTTTGGTAAATATTCTTGTTCCAGTTCTAATTGTTTTTTAGCAATAATATCCAGATCATCCGTGTTATAGTTATTGATGTCATGTTCATCAAAATAGGTTCTGGCATATTCAGGCACAAATACCGTGTTGTAGTGCTTTGCTAATTGTTCGCAGATGACTGTTTTTCCGGTACTTTCCGGACCAATGATCACTATTTTTTTGACGTTGTTAGTTGTTTTTTCCATTTATAAAAACCATAAATTACCATTACACTAAAAAAACCGTACAGGATTGCATAAGCCGACATGTCTTTTATAATATATAGTACGGCATAGGCCCCATCTATGACTACCCAAAATAACCAATTCTCTATCCACTTTTTAGTCATCATAAAGGTACAAGAAAAACTACATGCTGTTAAGATGGCATCAAATAATATTTGATCGGATTTAAAATAATGAAGAAGAAAATAATAGATGATACTTTGGATAATTACAGATAGCGCAATAGGAATGTACCATTTGCGGGGCATTTTTGTAACAATGAAGGACTCGCCTTTTTTCTTATTCCAGTAATACCAACCATAGATACCACTGAAAAAGTAAAAAACATTTAAACTCATATCACCAAACAGGCGTTGGTTGTAGAAAGTAATGGTAGAAATAATTACAGATATCAGTGCCATTGGCCAGCACCAAATCGTTTCAAAAATGGTTAAAATAACGCCGGCTACGCCTGTTATTAAAACTATCCAGTCCCAGATACTCCAATCAGCAAAATTCATTATTCGATTGGGATATTTTTTTCTTTACAAAATCTCACAAATTCAATGTATTTTGTAAAAGGTGAGGTGCTTTTCCATACATGACCATACAAAGCAATGCCATGAAATCCTAGTTTATAGGCCAGTTCAACGCTTTTTTCGTTTACCCCACCACGTGCATAGATTTTCTTACCTGACTTTTGTATAGCTGCCGTTATTGTTTCGGGATAAAAGCCACTGTATAACTCGCCTGACACATTATGAAACATGGTACCTAAAAAACAATAATTTGTATCTACTTTTTCTGGCAAATACAGGTCAGAGACCCTTTTATAGGAAATGGATTTTATAAGATTAGGCTTTCTGAGGTAGATCATTTTGGTGTTCCACCACAGATGCAGCTTTTTTTTAAGGTGAGCTTCGGTAAAATGAAATCCTTTAAGATTGTATTTTAAAGCTAATCGGTGATGCGAATGGATAATAATGCGATTATGAAAATGGGAGGGGATTTCTTTAAGGTATTCATCCAGTTCTTTGGTGGAAAATCTGTTTTTCCGCACATGTAATGTGTCAAGCCCTGCTTCAAACATTTGAATAATAGAGGCTATTTCATTGTCGCTTTTTTGCGATTGAGTGATGACTACTAATTTCATTAAAATAAAGTGTTAATTTCCAATAATAAATCAGGACGTTTTTCAAGGGCATTGCCAATAACGATATAATCAGGGCCGGAGAGAATGATTTGTTTTGCTTTTTGAAGACTATCGATACCACCGCCAACAATTAAGGGAATTGAAATCTGTTTTTTAACGGCTTTGATAACAGAAGCATCTAATGTTTTTTTAGCCCCGCTTCCTGCTTCCAGATAAATTAACTGTTTTCCCAATAATTCTCCTGCAATAGCGGTTTCTATAATTTCCTTTTTGCCTGTCAAAGGCTTTGTTTTGGTGATTTTCTGGGTGGCAGATGTTTTGTCGCCATTCACTAAAATATAGCCGGTAGGTATGGTTTCTAATTTAGAAGCTTTTATTTTAGAGGCGGCTTTAATATGTTTGCCAACTAAATATTCGGCGTTACGACCGGATAATAAAGAAAGAATCAGAATACTGTCGGCGTATTTGGATATCTGGGTTTCATCTCCCGGGAAAATAACCACCGGAATAGAAGTAATGCTTTTGATGGATCTTATGGTTTTTTCGAAAGAATTACCTTTTAACGAACTACCGCCCACAAAAATATAGGATACTTTACAGGCATTGGCTAATTTAACCAGCTCCGGATTATATTTATCCGGGTCAATTAAAATAACCAATTGTGTATGTGTTGTTTTATTTAGCAAGCTGTTATTTTAGTTAAGGCATACACCAATACATAGTCATCTAATAATTGGTAGTTCATTTCAAATACTTCTTTAAAATCGGGCAGGTTTATTTCTCCAATAATTGTTCCTAAATTATGTTTTGTAAATGGTTTAATCAATAAATGTTTTATAAAATCCACTTCTTTGAGTCCGTATATTTTATAGAGAGTTTCTTTGGCGGCCCAATAAATCAATAACTTTTCAATATCTTCCTTTGTGTCGAGAAGCTCCTGATCGGTTAAAAACTTATGTCTGATTTTTAATACTTTATCCCTTATTAACTCAATGTCAATGCCTGTAGCCTCAGTTTCATTAACAATTATCGCCAGTTTATCATGTGAATGAGACACGGAAATATGCCTTGAATCCCCTTTTAAATAAGGTTTTCCTTTATCATCATAGGATATTTGACAATCTTCATCAATTAACTTCTTTATCAGGTAGTCTTTGCCTTTGGTCTCAATATCCCGTTTAATGCTTAGTTGGTTCATTATCGCGAAGTCTTTCAGGTTCAATAACCCAAAGAACAACCCTTTTTTTATGTTAAAAACCTCTACCAAATCTTAATTAATAAACCTTTTAATAGTTTGAGTGTTACAAACTTATATCTTATCTTTGCATAATTACAAAAAATAAACTTTTAAATCAATAAAATAAACATGTCAGCAGTAGCAACAGGAAAGTACTTAGCGTACAAAGTAAAAGACATCTCATTAGCAGAATGGGGTCGTAAAGAAATTAAATTAGCAGAGGAAGAAATGCCGGGATTAATGGCGCTTCGTGCTGAGTATGGTAAGTCTAAGCCTTTAGCTGGTGCTCGTATTGCAGGTTGCTTACATATGACTATTCAAACTGCCGTTTTAATTGAAACGTTAGTGGAATTAGGGGCAGAAGTAACCTGGTCTTCTTGTAACATTTTCTCAACTCAGGATCATGCTGCCGCAGCTATTGCAGCTGCAGGTATTCAGGTTTATGCTTGGAAAGGTATGACAGCAGAAGAATTTGACTGGTGTATTGAACAAACCCTGTGGTTTGGCGAAGACCGCAAACCTTTAAATATGATCTTAGATGATGGTGGTGATTTAACTAATATGGTATTTGATCAATACCCTGAATTAGCTAAAGGAATCAGAGGGTTATCAGAAGAAACTACAACCGGTGTTCACCGTTTATATGAGCGTATGGCAAAAGGTACATTGTTGTTACCTGCAATTAATGTAAATGACTCTGTTACTAAATCTAAATTTGATAATAAATATGGTTGCCGTGAATCATTAGTGGATGCTATCCGTCGTGCTACCGATATCATGTTAGCCGGAAAAGTTGCCGTTGTGGCTGGTTATGGCGATGTAGGTAAAGGTTCAGCTCAATCGTTATCATCTCAGGGTGTTCGTGTTATTGTTACTGAAATCGATCCTATTTGTGCATTACAAGCTGCTATGGATGGCTATCAGGTACAAAAAATGGATAATGCTGTTAAATTAGCAGACATCATCGTTACAACAACCGGTAATAAAGACATCGTTGTTGGCCGTCATTTCGAATCTATGAAACATGGTGCTATTGTTTGTAACATTGGTCACTTCGATACAGAGATTGATATGGCCTGGTTAAACAAAACTTATGGTACTACTAAAGATACTATCAAACCTCAGGTAGATAAATACACGATCAACGGTAAAGACATTATTGTTTTGGCAGAAGGTCGTTTAGTGAATTTAGGTTGTGCTACAGGTCACCCAAGTTTTGTAATGAGTAACTCATTTACAAATCAAACGTTGGCTCAATTGGAATTATGGACAAATACAGCTGCTTATGAGAAAAAAGTATATGTGTTACCAAAAATTTTAGATGAAAAAGTAGCTCGTTTACACTTAGCTAAAATTGGTGTGGAATTAGATACTTTGAACCAAGAACAAGCGGATTATATTGGTGTAAAAGTGGAAGGTCCTTTCAAATCGGATGCTTACAGATACTAATCCCAAAGATTAACGATAAAAAGTCCCATTTGCTGTGCAGATGGGACTTTTTTTATCTCATTTGCAATCAAGCAAATAAATGCAGACCTTTGCCAATCTGAACAATGAAAAAGAAAGTTGAAATTTTAGCACCGGCCAAAAACCTGGTGCAGGGTATGGCAGCCATTAATGCCGGAGCAGATGCTGTTTATATTGGAGCTCCTCAATTTGGCGCCCGTTCAAATGCTACCAATTCTATTGAAGATATAGAAGAATTGGTAGAATATGCGCATTTGTTTAAAGCACAGGTGTTTGTGGTAGTTAATACTATTCTTTACGACCATGAACTGGAAGATTGTAAAAAACTTATTCATCAATTGTATGCTATTGGTGTTGACGCACTGATCGTACAAGATATGGCTGTATTGGAAATGGATTTACCACCCATTGTGATCCATGCGAGTACACAAGCCAATAATCGCGATCCCAGGCATGTGAAATTTTTGGCGGATGCCGGAATGAAACGTGTGGTACTGGCCCGCGAACTGAATTTAGATCAGATAAAAGAAATTCATCAGGCCACTGATGTGGAACTGGAATTTTTCGTTTCCGGTGCATTGTGCGTGTCGTTTAGCGGTAATTGTTATATGAGTATTGCTAATGGTGAACGAAGTGCCAATAGAGGTTCCTGTGCGCAAAACTGCCGATTGCCCTACAATTTGGTGGATGGTACCGGAAAAACACTTATTTCAAACAGCCATTTATTATCCATCAAAGATTTAGATTTAAGTGATCAATTGCCAAATCTGATTGAAGCGGGGGTTACTTCTTTTAAAATTGAAGGACGGTTGAAAGATATGGTGTATGTGAAAAATAACACCTCTTATTTGCGTAAGAAACTTGATGCTTTCCTGGAAAATAATGAGACGTATCAAAAAGCCTCTTCCGGTCGTACCTTCTTTAACTTTGATCCCGAAATGGATAGAAGTTTTAACAGAGGGTATACAGATTATTTCGTTAATAAGCGAAAAGCAAAAATTGGTTCGTGGGAAAGTCCTAAATCGCAAGGGCAATACATTGGTAAGTTAATTGATACCAAGGCCAATGGCTATATTATTGAAAACTACGAGAAATTAAATAATGGAGACGGCTTGTATTTCATTAATGAGAATAATGAGCCGGATGGCATGCAAATCAATATTATCATTAATAATATTGTTGTCCCAAATACTTTTAAAAATATTAAACCGGGTACCATCATTTACCGAAATTCGGATGCGGAGTTCAATCGCCTGGTAGAAAGGGATGACAGCGCTATTCGTAAAATAGGAGTAAATCTGAAGTTCTCGGAAACTGATAATGGATTTCAATTAGTTGCTATTGATGAAGACGGACATACAAGTGTTTCTTCGTTTGAATCTGCTAAAGAGTTGGCTAAGAATGAAGAGTCAACAACGCCTAATATTAAAAAGAATTTGTCGAAGGCCGGTAGTACCCCTTTTATTATTGATGCTATTGAAGTAGATTTCTCTCAAAATTGGTTTTTGCCAATCTCAAAGATCAATGAGATAAGACGGGTGGTATTGGAACAATTGATAGATATCAGAATAAAGGAATACCACAGAGAAGAGTTCCAAATTAAAAAAACAGATCATCCATATCCTGTATCTCAATTGGATTTCACATACAACGTGGCCAATCATATGGCACGGGCTTTTTATAAGCGACATGGTGTAACAGAGATTGAAAAGGCGTTTGAATTACAATGGGATCCCGGAAAATCACGCGTGATGGTTACCAAATATTGTGTGAAGTATGAGTTGGGTAAATGTGCCCGTTTTCAAAGAGAGACGATGGGAGAAAAAGTAGTAGAACCTCTGACCTTAACACATGGCGACAATGCCTACAAATTGAAATTTAACTGCAAGCCTTGCGAAATGGAGATTTGGGAAAAAGATGCCGAATTGGAATTTGAAGAAGAGGATTAACAGAAAATGAACCCATAAAAAAACTCCCATTTGCCAATCAAATGGGAGTTTTTTTACGATCGAAAAGAGGCAAGTTAATTGTCTCAATCATTCAGAAATGGGATGATTTCGTTTTTCTGTAAGCTTGATATTTTCTGCATGTGTGGGAAATAATTTATCAAGGGGTGTAAGGAAATAGAAGGGGTTAAATTTTTTGAAAAATTTGGTTACCGGTGGATCGCAATAGCCACTTGCCCAGGTTACATCAATATAGTACCACACGCCGTTTACTTGTACTTTATTCCACATGTGATTGGTGTTAAATTTTTTCTTACTTCGCAGTCTTTTTATTTTGTCTTTGTTTTCACTGGCCCTGCCATCCACTAATTGACAATGGATTCCGTTTACTTTGCATAGCTGCCAAAACAAAACGGAATACCCTTCACATACGGCTTTTTTATTTCTAACGGTAAGTGTTGCAATATTAGAATAGTACTTGTCAAGTTTTGCTTCCAGCTCTGCCTGCGTTTTGTAACTTAAATTACCTGCATGAGGTGGCTTGGCATGATAAGCCGCACAGTCATAAGAAATGTTATTGGTGACCCAAACAAACAATGCTCTTACTTTTTCTTCTTCGGATGTAAAAGGAGCGGTAATTTCTTTTGCCAGTATAGGTGTTTTTTTACTGAGCTTTTTCATAGCCAGTACAATATGATCAACATTCTCGTACCTGGCTACTGCTGCCGAATCAAAAATGCTGGCGGAACCTGTGTTGATGGCATCAGGTTCAGGTTTTTCTGCAATAGTATCAGTTTCCTGAGCAGATAAGGTAGTTGTAAAAATGCTAAATGTGAGCAAAAAAAAGAGATTCTTTATAAGTACATTCATTTTAACTGGCGAATCCCCTTTTTTCTAATTAAATAAAATATATTTTATCCTTTAATGCTTCTGATAATCTCATCCAGCTGAGCCATATCCTTGCATTTTACTTCACGTGCTTTTGATCCTTCAAATTGTCCGATGATACCTGCAGCTTCTAATTGATCAACAATACGACCCGCGCGGTTATACCCTAATTTTAATTTACGTTGTAAGAAAGACGCAGAGCCCTGTTGGAATTGAACCACCAGTTTAGCAGCTTCATCAAACATTTTATCACGCTCACTCAAATCAATATCTTCTTTGCCGTCGCTACCGTCTTCACCCACATATTCTGGTAATAAAAAGGCACTAGGGTAGGCACGCTGAGAACCAATGAATTCTGTTATTTTTTCGGCTTCCGGTGTATCAACAAAAGCACATTGAATACGGATCAAATCGTTGCCGGTACTTAATAACATATCACCGCGTCCTATTAATTGCTCGGCTCCACCGGCATCTAAAATGGTACGTGAATCTATTTTACTGGTTACACGGAAAGCAATACGGGCCGGGAAATTAGCTTTGATGGTTCCTGTAATAATATTTACGGAAGGACGCTGTGTGGCAATGATCAGGTGAATACCAATAGCACGAGCCAACTGAGCCAAACGGGCAATTGGTGTTTCTACTTCTTTACCGGCAGTCATAATTAAATCGGCAAACTCATCCACCACCAATACAATGTATGGTAAGTATTTATGGCCTTCATTTGGATTTAATTTGCGATTAATGAACTTCACATTGTACTCTTTAATGTTTCTTACCTGAGCATCCTGCAATAATGCATAACGATTATCCATTTCAATACATAAGGAATTTAAGGTATGGATAACCTTCGTATTATCAGTAATAATAGCATCTTCGGCATTAGGAAGTTTGGCTAAGAAGTGACGTTCGATCTTATTGAATAAGGTTAATTCAACTTTTTTTGGATCTACCAGCACAAACTTAATTTGAGCAGGATGTTTTTTGTACAATAACGAAACCAATATGGCATTTAATCCAACAGATTTACCCTGCCCTGTCGCTCCGGCCATTAGTAAGTGGGGCATCTTGGCTAAATCGGCAATAAAAATCTCATTGTTAATGGTTTTACCTAAGGCAATTGGTAAATCATGCGTGGTGTTTTGAAACTTATCAGAAGCAATGATGTTACGCATAGGAACCATTTCAGGAGTTTGATTAGGTACTTCAATACCAATTGTACCTCGGCCCGGAATAGGGGCAATGATACGGATTCCTAAGGCTGCTAAACTCAGGGCAATATCATCTTCCAGGTTTTTAATTTTAGAGATACGAACACCAGGTGCCGGAACAATTTCGTATAAGGTAACAGTGGGACCAACAATGGCAGAAATTTTATCAATTTCAATCCCGTAGTTTTTAAGAGTATTAACAATGCGGTCTTTGTTGGCCGTTAATTCTTCGTTACTAACCTTTGCATTTCCTGTACCGTAATCAATTAATAGTTCATAGCTTGGGAATTGATAGTGTCCTAAATCCAGTGTAGGATCATATTGGCCAAACTCTTCCACTAATTGTGCGGCTTTCACTTCATCATCCAACGAAATAGAATTTTCTTTAGGTTCTTCTTTTACAAACTCAGGTTCTTTTAAAATTTCGTCAGCTCCCGGGTTATTGATCTCAAATTCCAGTTCTTTTTTTATATCTTCTGGTTTTGGTGTAATCTCCAGATTTAAAGGAATGGTATCTAGTTTTTCTTCAGGAACAATAAGCTCTTCAATAGGCCCTTCTTTGGTATTGTCGTTTGTTGAGATAATTTCAAAATTCAATAAAGCTTCTTCTTCCTCTTTACTAAGCGTGGGTTCTTTTTCAAAAACGGTATTCGCATGAGGGTTTATTGTGTTGGAAGTTTCAGTTAACTCCTTTTCAATCATATCTTCGTTGTTCAGGTTAGGCAATACATCTTTTTTGATGTTGAAATTCATATTGATACTCAGTACTAAAAATGCCAGCATACTAAAGGCTAAAATAGCCAGCGTACCAATGCTTCCCACATAGTTGGATAGTTGAATATTTAAAATGTAACCATATCCTCCGCCCAGAAAAAATAATTTATCGTGAAAGAAAAACGATAGCACCAGACTTGTCCATACCATAAAAAACAACCACTTTGCTGTAAAGGAAGATGGTTTGGTAATTTGTTTATTCAGTATTTTTTGTAAACCATAAATAATTAATACGGGTACTAAAATAAAAGAGGCTACACCAAACCATTTATACATAAACAGATGAGATACCAAAGCACCAAACTTTCCAAGCCAGTTCACTACTTTGGTGTCGATAGCAAATAATTCAGATAAAGGGCCAAGCACTTTGTCCTGATCTTTTTCCCAGGTAAAAATATAAGAGAGCAGGGCAATGAATAAGTAAACTCCGGCAAGCATCAACAATAAGCCAATAAGTTTTTGCGTGCGTTCGTTTTTGTAAATAGAGACCGTTTTATTCCATCGTTCCAATAAAGAAGCTTTGGTATCGCTAACAGATGATTTACTTTCTGTTTTAGGTTTTGACGAGCTTGTTTTTGTTGAATCCGATTTGGCGGATTTTGCTTTATTTTTTGAAGAACTTAAAACAGTTTCTTCAATATCGTTTTTATCGATAGAGGACTCTGCTTTTGGAGTTTCTTCAATAGGTTTTTCCCTGAATTTATTTTTTGTTGTTGCCATGGCTTATAGGTATTAAAAATAAGGTTGGGGCGGGCAATTTGAGGGAGAAACTCAAAATGTTTTAAACGTTGGAATTTTAATAAGTTAAAGGTGTTTTGGTAATAATTTTGGGCGTGTCCCCGCAAAGAGACAGCGGGGTCGGGCTATCACTGCAATCTTTTTATTCGTGCCTCATAAAAAGGATTTTCGTTCTATCCCTCACGCGGCTTAGAGTAAATCAAATAGGAAAATAAGATTGAGTTTTAAAGTAAACCTGTGTGAGGGATAGAGGCTTTGTTTGAGCTCTTTTTATTTGTCCCGAAGGGCAACTAAAAAAGCGAGTCCCGCCAGCCGGCGGGCCGACCCGACAATAGGAGGGGTACGCCCAACTAATTAAGCTAAAACAGAAATTAACTCTCCACTTACAAACCCATCTTCTGTTATAGATTTGGTAGAAATAGTAAGGGATTGGTTCACTAATTTTTCATCAAAAGGATACACAATTTTGATGTAGTTTTCGGTAAACCCGTTCATGATACCATTTTTATGTTCGTGTTCGAATAGTACCGTAAATTCTTTATTTAAATGCGATTCGTAGAACTGACGTAGTTTTTTTGCCGATAGAATCCGTAGCATTTTATTGCGGCGTTTACGCTCGCTCATATCTACTTTCCCTGCCAGAGAAATGGCTTCGGTATTATCGCGCTCGCTGTATGTAAATACATGTAAATAAGATACATCCAGTGAGTTAATGAAATTATAAGTATCCGTGAAGTGCTCGTTGGTTTCGCCCGGAAATCCAACAATGACATCCACACCAATACAACAATTCGGCATTAGTTCTTTTATTTTTGCCACACGATCCTGATATAATTCGCGTTTGTAACGACGTTTCATTTTTGCTAAAATATCGTTATTCCCGCTTTGTAAAGGAATATGGAAATGAGGCATAAAGCGTTTTGATTGTGCCACAAATTCAATCACTTCATTGGTCAATAAATTAGGTTCAATAGAAGAGATCCGGATTCGCTCGATGCCTTCTACTTTATCCAGTTCTTTTATTAAATCAAGAAAGGTATAGTTTTTACGTTTTTTTGTGTCTTTGTCAATATCGATACCGTAGCCAAAATCGCCCAGATTAACACCGGTTAAAACGATTTCTTTGACTCCGCTTTCGGCAATACGTTTGGCATTAGCCACTGCATTTTCGATAGTATCGCTGCGGCTTTTGCCCCGGGCCAAAGGAATCGTGCAAAAGGTGCAACTATAATCACACCCGTCCTGTACTTTCAGGAATGAACGTGTACGGTCGCCTACAGAAAAGGAATCTACAAAGGTATTAACATCCGAGATCTCACAATTATGAATTTCGGTATGAATATTTTTGCCGGCAAAATTAATATAGTTCAGTAATTTGAATTTTTCGGAAGCGCCTAATACCACATCCACTCCTTCAATATTTGAAATTTCATCTGGTTTGAGTTGGGCATAACAACCCACTACGGCAATAAAGGTTTCGGGATTTTTGCTAAGAGCCGAGCGAACAATTTGTTTACATTCTTTATCGGCATTTTCAGTCACAGAACAGGTATTGATCACACAAACATCCGCTCCGGCGTCAAACGGAATTTTTTGAAATCCTTTTTCCTGCATAAGGCGGGCAATGGTGGATGTTTCTGAAAAATTCAGTTTACAACCAAGGGTGTGAAATGAGACCGTTTTTCCTTCAAATGACATGGGGCAAAGATACAATTTTCTTCGGATTTAATGGCAATTGGGAGCTCTATCATTGCCTATTACGTAAAAAGTATTAAAAAACAGACGGGATAAGTTATATGACAAAACAATCGACCTTTATAATGCAACAAATTAAATCGGAATACTGGCGAAAAACTGATATCGTTTTGATGGGAATAAAAAGTTTGGATGTAATTATAATGTACTTCCAATAACTAATCCAACTTTAAACCCAATAAAAATGTTATTGGTTATTTTGGTTTTTACGCCAGGCATCATTCCGGCTTCTAAACTTGTAATCATGCCGAATTTTTTCAAAGAAAATGTTTCAGCTCCAATACAAAATCCAAATCTCGACATGTCAACATTCCCGTTTAAAACGTACCGTTTTACCAGTTCATTACTTGAACCATAGTTTTCTGTAAAATACACATCTTCTAATTGCGATTTAACGGCAATAATCGCATTGGCATAAAATCTTTTCATATAATGGGCTCCTTTTGAACCATATTGAGTGAAATTTGCATCAACATCCACTGTTTTGCCAAAAGTTCCTCCGATGGTTAACCACGAATATTTCATAATAGTTGTCATGCCTGCGTCTGCAGCAAACGTACCTGCACTTTCATTATAGTAATTACTTACAGTTACTCCCTGAGGAATTGTCATATAACTAAACCCGTTTTTAAAACCAATTTGTGCACCAAATATTTTATTATAATGAGCGTCTACCATTGTGTAATAAGTTGTTTTTGAACCTGAATGTAAGTTGATCCGGACTTTCCCTTCTGTATCTTTTTGGAAAAAATATCCGGCCATTATATCTGCATTTCTGGATTTTTGACGCGCATATACTGAATTTCCCCTTATATTTTCAGAGGAACTGGCTTCTGCCAAATTATCTGCATAATGAAAGTCATAATTTGTGGATACGTAAATTCCATTAAAATACATTCTTGTTCCAAGGCCCGTAGAAAGACTCATTCTTGATGTTGAAATTAACGCTTCTAAAAGTGAGATTTTTCCGTAAATGCATTTGATATCAGTGTTTTCTTTTGTAATGGTGTAGCTCGATGTTTGTGCAACAGAAACCAGTGAAGAAAGAAGAAGAATATATACTAGTAGTTTTTTCATTTGAAAGAATAATTTAATGATATAATAATTTAAAAAATTAAGGGCAGCTAAAGTTTCCGGTAATTGTATATGTGTTTGTTGTAACAAAAGAGTAGGCAGAACCTCCGCATATTGTTGCTGTATATTTTCCGTTAGTTTGTGAAAAGAAAACACTACCTGAATTTAGAGCCAGTGTACCTAACGATCCTGTAGTACAACGAACACTGGCTTCGTTTGTGCCGGGTATACTAGTATTTACAACATTGTATGCTACTGACATATCTGGTGCCGATGCACCGATTTCAATGGTTACAGATCCATTGGAGTAATTAGCATCCATTACAAAATCACTGTTTGGTGCTCCGCAACTGTAGCCTGTAAGAGTATATGTGGAAGATCCGATTTTTAGTTTATTTGTTCCCGGAGAGCAAGATGGTGTTGCGAAATTACAGGGACCACATTCTCCACCGCAATCGATACTTATTTCATCTCCGTCCAACACACCATTGTAGCAGTGTTCGGCATATTCTGCCAGAGTTCCTTTGGGTTCCACTAGATTTTGTTTCCTTATACAGGCAAAAACTACAAGTGTTGTAAAAATTAATAGTGCAATTTTTTTCATAATGAATTGATTATTTTACTAAAATAGTAAAATAATCAAGGGAAACTGCCGGTAAAAAAGTCTTGTATAAGTTACTTTATCAGTTTCATCTCATCCAATAAATAGCCGGCTCCGGCAAATTTATCAATCACAAACAGAGTGTAACGTACATCCAATACAATGTTTCGGCATTGATTAGGATTATACATAATGTCGCTCATGGTTCCTTCCCAGTTTCTATCGAAGTTGGTGCCTATTAATTCTCCTTTGCTGTTAAATACAGGGCTGCCGCTATTTCCTCCTGTGGTATGATTGCTGGCGGTAAAAGCCACCGGTAGTTTGCCATCTTTGTTGGCATAGGGTCCATAATCTTTCTTTTTATACAGGTCTATTAATTTTTCCGGAACATCAAATTCTTCATCTTTAGGAATGTATTTTTCCATGATACCGTCTAATGTGGTGTAGTAATTATACTGCACGCCATCTTTTGGTTTATAGCTGTTCACTTTACCATAAGCTACTCGTAAGGTTGAATTGGCGTCAGGATAAAATTTCTTGTCTTTAAAGATTTCTTTTTGTCCTTGTATATATAATTTTTCTAATTCATTTATCTCGCGTTCATCATATTGAAATTGCGGGAATACTGATGTGGAATAGTATTTAACGATGGCATTGGTAATGTAGAATACAGGATCTCTTTCATACAGATTGGTATATTTTTCAAGATCATTCAACATCGTTTCTGACTTGTCTTTATCAACAAAATTGGTATTTGAAAATAAGAAATCCGTCATTTTTTTTGCATCATTGCTATTGGCTACAATAAAAGAGTCTAATACATAAGGTCTGTTATTAGATGGCACTCCCTTAATGTATTCGGTTAACATGGCTTCACAAATTTTAATATCGGTTGGCTTATTATACCCTTTATAGAACCCTAATTTTTTAAATTCGGCAGACATTGTTTCGTATGTATTTGTAAGGCCTTTTTGTTTTTTCTTTAGTTCGGTGAGAAGATTGTTGTAGCTTCTGGCATACGTAAAGGCTTCAATAGCCATTAAGCATTCGCTATAATAATCTACTTGTTTATTAAGTACTTTATACTCGTTATATACTTTCTTGAATTGGGGAAATAGATTTCCGTATTTCTCTTTTTTTGCAGGATCTGCA
This sequence comes from Bacteroidota bacterium, assembly GCA_016194985.1. GTDB lineage: Bacteria > Bacteroidota > Bacteroidia > B-17B0 > Aurantibacillaceae > UBA4416. Next base: position 6,608 of record JACQAK010000007.1, on the reverse strand, counting down.
CTAATGGATTCGTTAAATTGTTGTTCGAATAATTGTTTTTTAGCTACAGCATCATATTTTTTGAGGCCGTTCATTTCACCCATCCCATTGTAAAATCACCCTCTTTATATCCTTTTAAATTAATAGGAATTACATGTTTTGGTGTATAGGGAACATTGTCTTTGCTATATTCTGCAGGCTTATTGTCTTTATTGGCATAAATTCTGAATACAGAGAAATCGGCATTATGACGTGGCCACATCCAGTTGTCTGTTTCTCCTCCAAATTTACCAATGGCAGAAGGAGGGGCTCCAACCATACGTACATCTTTAAATGTTTCTACAACAAATAAATAGTATTCGTTACCATAAAAGAACGGACGAATAAACGATTCGTAGTGAGTTCCGGCTACGGCTTCTTTTTCCAGTTGTTTAATGTTTGCTTTGATAATAGAATCTTTTTTTGCTTCGGTACTTGTTGAGGTAATTCCATTTAATACTTTTGCTGTTACGTCTTCAATACGCTGAATAATTGTGGCGGTTAAATTAGGAGTGTATACTTCCTCATTTTTATTCATTGCCCAGAAGCCTTTGGTGAGATAATCTTTTTCAACGGTACTGTGGTATGCAATAGAAGAATAACCACAATGGTGGTTAGTTAAGATCAATCCCTGATTGGAAACAATTTCGGCTGTGCAGCCTCCACCAAACTGAACGATGGCATCTTTTAAGCTTGATTTATTAACACTATAGATTTGTTCGGCTGTTAATTTCAAGCCGTTCTTTTTCATGTCTTTGATGTTCATGGCATTTAAAAGCTGTGGTAACCACATACCTTCATCTGCTTTACTTACTAAAGAGATAATCAGAGTTAATGCTAAAAGTGTTTGTTTCATAGGTTGGTTTTATATTTATGATTGCGAATCTTAACGCGAATTGAAGAATCGTTGCTGCATACATAGATTCATCAATTCGTAATCTATTCGTTATTATTACATTGTTCTAATAACTTCCTTAACAATAAAACTCATTTTTGGTTCAGCGGCTGCCGCAATATGTTGTACTTCTTCGTGAGTAACTTCAATAATTTTCCCTTCTACTCCCAGGTCGGTAACAATACTTACACCAAATACACGCATACCGCCATGTTTGGCAACAATAACTTCGGGCACCGTACTCATACCTACGGCATCTGCTCCAATTCGACCAATATACCGGTATTCGGCAGGTGTTTCGAAGCAAGGACCTGTTAAGCCGGCATAACAGCCCTGACTTACTTTTATGTTGTTGGCTTTGGCAATGTTTAATGCATTAGCAATTAATTTTTTGTCATATGGCTCGCTCATGTCGGGGAAGCGAGGCCCCAGCTCGGGATAATTTTTGCCGATTAATGGATTTGTCGGGAATAAATTAATATGATCGTTGATGATCATGATCTCTCCAATTTCAAAATCAGGATTCATACCGCCACTGGCATTCGAAACGCATACTGTGTGTATGCCAAGGGCTTTCATCACACGAACAGGAAAGGTAATTTGTTGCATGGTGTAACCTTCATAAAAATGAAAACGTCCCTGCATGGCCATTACTTTTTTGCCTCCTAATTCTCCGAAGATTAATTTGCCACTGTGGCCTTCCACTGTACTTACAGGGAAATTGGGTATTTGTTCATATGGAATAACAAATTCAGCACTTATTTCTTTTACTAATCCGCCTAATCCTGTTCCTAAGATGATACCAACTTCCGGTTTGAAGTTGTTTGTTTTTTCAAGAATACTTTTTGTGGTAAAATTTATTTGTTCTAACATAGTTTAATATCTGTAATGTCTTGAACAGTAAACTGATGGTGATCAGGATACTGCATGTGTTTAACGTCTGATGCGTATTCTTTTAAATAAGTGATCATTGGCGAAGGATTACCAATACCTGTAAAAACCACAATCCGGTAACGAAATAATTCGTTGAGGGTATCTATTGTTTCCGTAGGATTTTGAAAGCCAGTCAATTCTCCGTACTTAAGCCAGGTAAAGAATAATTGTTGGTGCGCTAAAGGTTTTAAATCTTTGATAACGTTTCTTATTTCAACAGCCGTGGTTCTTTCGGGAGTTTTACTTACAATGATAATGTCTGCCCTGTTTATGCCTTTTTTAGATTCCCGCAGATATCCAGAAGGCATCATGCAATCATGAAGGAATAAATTAGAGTATTCGCTGACTACTATTTTTAATTCACAATTCAGTGCGCGGTGTTGAAAGGCATCATCCAACAGGATAACCTTTGGAGGTTCAGGAAATTCTAAAATTTTCTTAACGCCATTTACTCTATCGGCATCCACACATACATCTAATTCGGGATTTTTAGTTTTATACTGTAGGGGTTCATCTCCAATGTCTAAAGCAGTACTTGATTGTGTGGCGTGAATAAAGCCGGATGTTTTTCGTTTATAGCCTCGGCTTAGTGTGGCAATTTTAACATCGTTTTTCAATAATTTTATAAGATACTCTACATGTGGTGTTTTACCGGTTCCGCCAACAGCTAAATTTCCCACACAAATAGTATGAACATCAAATGATTTTGATTTTAAGATTTTCCAATCGTATAAAAAATTGCGCAGCGAGGTGATGATGCCATAAATTACAGCAAAAGGGAAAAAAAATATTTTCTTTAAAGTCACCTAAATAGTTTAAAAGTAGTGAATTTAGGAGGTTTTTATTAGAAAATGAAATCTTTTTAAGCTATTCCTTTACTTCGACCCATAATTTGCAAGGTTCTAGTTGACAGCCATTTGCATCAGTTTCTGTAACTTCTATATAGCCGCTTTGGTAATCTACATCTACTGTAATTGAATTGGTGTGTTTTCCATTGGTTATCCACATTCCGGCTGGCATATTCCACAGGTATTTTGATCCTTCATGCATAGGAACAGAGTAGGAAAGGTGCGTTGATTGTGGTTTTACAGTGGTAGCTCCGGATATAGTGTAAGGTTGTTTGATAATCCCAAAAAATTCTGCTGCCCAAAAGGCGCTATGAAATCCTTTATTGATGGAAAACAATCCGGTTTTGCCACCCTGGGTAGGGCATTTGCCTGTATCTACGGGTAGGGCATGGCCAATACCTCTTACGCGATAGTATCTTACTATTTCCTGATTTTGTTGATTTTTATAAATGGTAGCTTCTATATCTTCCTGATTTCTGAAATGCTCATAATGTTCATCTTCTTCGTAATCGGCATGATGAATATTGGTCCATTGTTTAATTAATTGGTTAGAGTTGTTGGTGCTTACTACAGGATCTATACCTCCATGAAAAACAACGAGTTCGGGATAAGAGCCTTTATAACCGGGATTTTGCTGACGTACCAGATCACCCCAATCTTCCGGTGATTTTGAGATCATTCCCAGCATGGATGTTCCTGCTTTGATAACCGATTCGGTTGATTTGTAAGGGCCACCGGCCATAACGCCGCCTTTGTCAAACACTTCCGGAAATACGGCCATCATGATACTGCTCATAGCGCCTCCTGCAGATAAACCAATGATGTATATTCTGGTAGAATCGATGGTCTTGTTTTTTTTCAGGTACGTGATCATTTGCATGATAGAAGCCGGTTCGCCTTTATCTCTGCTTTGATCGGCGGCTCTATACCAGTTGAAGCAATTTTCGGGATTATTGATGATGATTTGTTCGGGGTATAAAACGTAAAATTGATGAAGTTTGGCCAGTTTGTTCCAGCCGGATTGTTCTGCGCAGGATTTTGCCATTTGTGTGCAACCATGTAAAACAACCACTAATGGAGCTTTTTCTGTAATATTTCCCGGATCATAGAACATGAGTTTTAGGTTCCCCGGATTTGTTCCGAATGGGCGTATTTGAACCAGATCGTCTTGTGCTTTTAAGGATCGTACCACTACAACACCTATAAATACAAGTAATTTTATATGGTACAATTGCCTCATCTGAAAAGAGATATATGTCCGTTGCGCGTTACTTTTTTATCAGTAGTTTTTTGAATGGCTTCCAGATGGTAGATATACACGTCATCCGGACAAGGATTTCCTTTAAATTTCCCGTCCCATTTTCCCATAATATTATTGGATGTGTAGACCATATTTCCCCACCGGTCAAAAATGGTTAATAAAAAATAGTTGTAGTCGCATTGAAAAGTTGGGGAGAATGTATCATTTCGGTCGTCATCATTTGGGGTAAAACTATTAGGGATATAGATATCGCAATCGCAGTTTTTATATTTTACAATAACACTGTCGGTTTTAATACCACAATTCTTTGATGTGCTTTTTACCCAATAAATACCTTCTTTTGTAGCATAAATGCTTGGGGTATTGGCACCTGTGTTCCAATATAATTTTACATCGGCCGGTGCTCTTACGGATAACGTACGGTTTGTTTCATTTTCACAAATCAATAATTCTTTACTGAAGTTAGGTATGGCAGCATTGGCGGAGCTTACTTTGAATGTATCAGTAAAGGCACAGTTTTTATTATTGGCTTTCACCCAATAAGTTCCCGGTTTTTCTATTTTTATCTGGTCTGTATTTTCTCCGGTACTCCATACATATTTATAGGCTTTGTTTTTGGCAGAAACAATGATTGGACTGCCGCAAATAACAGTATCCCGAATTTTTATTTTTGGTCTGTCGTTTAATTTTAAATATGTGGTGTCTATTAATAATTTTTTTCCGTCGTAAATTTTTACGATGTATAATCCCTTATGCTTGATGTAAAGTTGTTTGGCATGAACAATAATAGCTTTTGGTGTTTGCCAGTTATAAGTAGCTGTTTTACTAACCTGTTCTTCCGAAAATTTGATTAAAAAGGAGTCTCCTGCACAAATAATGGTTGTATCAGATAAAATATTAAGCGATTTTGTTTGTGCATAAGCGCAGTTCAAAAATGTACTTAAGAGGAGTAAAAATATGTAGCGTCTGGTAATCAAGTAAAAATATGGTTCTAATTATTCAAGTGTTTGTTATGTATTAAATTTGCAAAGAAATTGTGATTCTGGTGCCTTGTTCAGCGGGAGATAAATCGGATTTGTCGATTATTTCAACTTTCTGATTTTTGCCCGTTAGTTTGGTATTCAATTCTAAAATATTTTCAATGGTTTTGGTACCAAGAGATTTGTGTCCTGCTTTTGTGTTTTCTCTGGCTTTATTAAAACCAATTCCATCATCTTCAATAATAATAAGCAGGGTCGTTTCATTTTCCTTTTTGAATCGAATATATAAGTCGCCATGCTCATGTTTAGGTAATATGCCATGAATAATAGAGTTTTCGGCATAGGGCTGAATAATCATGTTTGGTATTTTAATATCCATTGTATTAATATCCGGAGCTACTTCGATATGGAAATCGAATTTGCCTTTGAAGCGTTCTCTTTCCAGATCGAGGTAATAATTCAGTCGGATTAATTCCTCATGCAGTGGGATTTCACTTTGAGATGCTTTTTCAATAATCATACGAATCAGTCTGGAGAATTTTGCCAGGTATTCACTGGCTTTTAAGGAATCATTCAGATTAATATAATTTTGAATAGAGGTTAATGAGTTGAAAATAAAGTGAGGACTCATCAATGAGTTCATTGCCTGATGCTTTAATAAATTTACCTGTCTGTCTTCCTGAACTCTTCGTGTAGCTTTTATACGGACTCTACGGATAATAAAAAACACAATGATTAAAATAAATATCAATGCACCAATAACAATGGATAAGGCAAACCATATGGTTTGTTTAAATGGAATATCTTTTTTGATGATGATTGTAAAAGGTTCGCTCCAGTTAATGTTGTCGTAGGAGCAGGAGATATCCAATCGATGGGTTCCTCCGTCAATGGCGGTTAAATGTATTTGTCGGTTTTCGATACTAAAACGACCTTTGTTATACTTGTATCTGTAATATTGCTTGTTTGGTTTTACGTACAGGGGACTGGAAAAACTGATCATCACATCGGATTGTGAACTATTAAGTTGTAATATGTTGTTTGTTAATTCTAATAATTTTCCTTCTGCATCAATGGTAGTAATAAACAATTTATTCGGAACTCTTTCCTGTTTAATCAAATCATCAATACTGCATAGTGTAATGCCTTTATCACTACAAATACAGCAATTATTGCCTTCAAACACAATATCGTTTATGGTGTTTGATAGCAATCCTTTTGATTTATTATAAATAACGATTGGTATAAATTTGCTATCACAAATGAATAAGCCGTCTAAAGTAGCAATCCATATTTTGTTCTGGTAAAATTTGATTTTCTTAACGGCCGTTAATTGTTGTTCGCCTATTTGCTGGATGAGTGCCGAATCTTCAAAAATGGTGATCCCGTTTTCGTGGGCAAGGTAAGTTTTGTTATTGTAATATTCGATATCATTAATGCCAAAGCTAAATAGTTGTTTTGTATAGTTTTTATATGTTTTATTCTTGAACGAATAGATACTCAATCCATCAGAGGTTCCAATAAATAAATTGTCGTTTGATTCATGAATGGTATTAATTCTTGTTCTATAGTCGGGGAAAGAAACAAGTGTATCAAGGATTTTGAAATTTTCGGACGTGTAATTTTTTATTTTATATAACGTTCCCGTTCCATCTGCCATATAAGCTTCTGTA
>JACQAK010000106.1 GCA_016194985.1 Bacteroidota bacterium | reverse complement strand
GTATTAGATGTAGACAGTGATAGTTATGCCACATTTGATAAAACAGATGCGTTGTATTTGAATCAGATCCTGAAATTGATAGAGCAATAATCTTCGTTTCATATTTGTATTTTCATATAAATTTCGTAATCTTTGATTAGTACTAATCAACATTAGTAACCTAAAAACTATGGAAATAACACGCGTATTTGATATTTTAGAATTATATAAAACCACCTTTAAAAAGGATGATGTTTTATCTGCTAAAGAAAATAAGCAATGGAAAAAGCACAGTAGCGATGACCTTATTAATAATGCCAACTATGTGAGTTATGGATTATTGGCTCTTGGCTTAAGTAATAAAGATAAAGTTGCCATTATTTCCAATAACCGTCCTGAATGGAATTTTTGTGATTACGGTTGCCAGCAGGCTAATATTGTGACGGTGCCTATTTTTCCTACGATCAGTAATACCGATTTAGAATTCATCTTAAATCATGGAGATGTAAAAGCTGTGTTTATTTCAGACAAATCCATTTATGCCAAACTGGTTGCTATTGAACAGCAGATCCCAAGCGTTAAACATATCATTAGCTTTAATCCGATAGAAGGCATCATGTCGTTCAGTGAATTTATCCAATTAGGTAAAAACAATGAGCAACACGACAAGGTTTCTGACATCAAAAAATCCATAGCGCCTGATGATCTGTTAACCATTCTCTATACATCAGGAACAACCGGCACCCCAAAAGGAGTGATGATCTCTCATCATAATCTGGTATCCAATATTTTAGCGTGCCAGTACTTTGTTCCTTTTACCAGTTCATGGAAAGCCCTGAGTTTTTTACCCCTCAATCATGTGTATGAGCGCATGGTAAGTACGCTTTACTTATATAAAGGTGTTTCCATCTATTACGCCGAAGGATTGGAAACCATCGGAGATAACCTCAAGGAAGTTCAACCGCAGATATTTGTATCGGTTCCCCGACTGATTGAACGGGTGTACGAAAAAATTACAGCCACCGGCGAAAAGTTAACCGGTACCAAACGAAAAATATTTGACTGGAGTATGCGTCTTGCCAATCAATACGAATTAAATAATAAAAACAGTTTCTTCTATAACCTGCAACATAAAATAGCCGACAAATTAGTTTACAGCAAATGGCGCGATGCTGTTGGGGGTAAATTAGTATGTATCGCTTCGGGGGGTGCTGCCCTTAATCCTAAACTGGAACGTATTTTTTTATGTGCCAATATCGTTTGCCTGCAGGGATATGGGTTAACCGAAACATGTGTGGTTGTAAGCGTAAACCGTTATGGGGAAGATAATATCCGCATTGGAACCTGTGGGCCGGTTGTGGAAGATGTTACCGTAAAAATTGCCGAAGAAGACGGAGAGATCTTGGTAAAAGGACCAAACGTGATGCTTGGTTATTACAAGAATCCGGATGCCACATCAGAAGTGATAGATCAGGAAGGCTGGTTTCACACAGGAGATGTAGGCACTTTTGTAGAAGGCCGTTTTCTGAAAATTACGGATAGAAAAAAAGAGATCTTTAAAACCAGCTCCGGTAAATACATTGCTCCCCTAATGATCGAAAACAAAATTAAAGAGTGCCGTTTTGTGGAACAAAGCATGGTTGTAGGAGAAAATCAAAAATTTGCATCAGCCATCATTGTACCTTCTTTTGTTAATTTTAAAGAGTACTGCAAAGATCATAATATCCCCTGGACAACTAATGAAGAAATGAGTAACCATGAGGAGTTAAAGCGATTGATTAACGAACATATTAAAGTAGTGAATAAATCTTTGGCGCCTTTTGAACAATTGAAACGCGTATCTGTTTTAAGTAAGGAATGGAGCATAGAAGGAGGGGAATTAACTCCTAAAATGAGTTTAAAGCGTAAAGTGATTAAAGAAAAGAACAGCGAAGCGATTGCTAAAATTTTTGCTGTGGAAGATTAAGATAATGTCCCAACAACACCCTGTTTCAACGAAATTAATTGCCTGGTACAAAAAGCATAAACGTGATTTACCATGGCGGCATATCAACGACCCTTACAAAATCTGGCTGTCTGAAGTAATTTTACAACAAACGCAGGTTATTCAGGGACTAAGCTATTATCTGAAATTTACGGAAACATTTCCTACCGTAGTAGATCTGGCCAATGCACCCGAAGATCAGGTGATGCGCCTATGGCAAGGTCTGGGGTATTATTCAAGGGCAAGAAATTTACATGCCGCTGCCAAAGCCATTAAAGCAACTCATAATGGCCATTTTCCCAACACCTATCACTCCATCAAAGAACTGAAAGGTGTGGGAGACTATACTGCTGCCGCCATCGCCTCTTTTGCGTTTGATTTACCGCATGCCGTGGTTGACGGGAATGTGTATAGGGTACTGTCGCGTTTATTTGATATCCATACACCCATTAACTCTACACAAGGCAAAAAAGATTTTCAATTACTGGCCGATGAATTACTCCCTAAAAAACAAGCAGCCCTGCACAACAGTGCGATCATGGAATTTGGAGCCTTATGGTGCAAACCACAAAATCCAAAATGCGAAGAATGTCCGCTACAGTCACAATGTCTGGCATTTCAAAACGAAACAGTAGCACAACTTCCTGTTAAGGATAAAAAAATAAAAATAAAAAACAGGTATTTACACTACTTTATATTTAATTATAAAGACAGTGTATATATTCAGAAACGAACAGAAAAGGATATCTGGCAAAATTTATATGAATTCTATTTAATTGAAACGAGCAAGCCGGAAGATCCGGAATCACTGCTCAAAAACAAAATGCTTCGGACAATCATAAAGAATTTTGAAGTAACATCTGTGAGTACCGTAAAAAAACACATTCTATCGCATCAGCACCTGTATGCTACCTTTTACGAATTGAAGATCACTACACCCCTTAAACATTCATCACTCCTAAAAATAAAACGCCGAGATTTAATTAACTACGGATTACCTCAGCTACTTCATAAATATCTGAATGTATAAATTATCCGAAATAAAATTATTCGTATATTTATATGCCCCTTTAGAGTTTAACCCATTCAGATAAAGCTGAACTTTAATTATTATAAATGAAGTGTTTTTTCATTAGTACTTTCCCCGTTATTTTATCGCATGTTAGCCCATATGCGAAAAATTCCGGTAAGAATTCTGAATTAAAAAGCCTTTTTAATGACTGGGGGCAAACCGGCGTTCTAACTAATTAATCAACTAAATACAAAAGCTATGATCAGATTAATGACGACCGTCCTATGTGCTATAATCTTCATGATGAGCGCACAAGCACAATTTTATAAAGGGAAAGCCGATGCTTCTTCTATCTCCTTTTTCTCGAAATCTCCTTTGGAAGATATTGATGCCGTTAATAAAAAAGTTACCGTAGTTTTAAGAACAACAACTAACGATATTCAGTTTGCTGTGCCCATGATTGGTTTTAAATTTCAAAAATCATTGATGGAAGAGCATTTTAATGAAAACTATGTGGAATCTTCTAAATTTCCCACAAGCACTTTCAAAGGAAAAATCACTGAAACGATCGATTATTCCAAAGATGGCGAATACAAAGTAACCGTAAAAGGGACGCTGGAGCTACATGGTGTTACCAAAGACATAGAAGCTTCGGGAACTCTTACCATTAAAGGAGCGGAGATCATGGTATCATCTGCATTTAAAATTAAAGTAGCCGATTACAATATTAAAGTTCCCTCCCTGTATGTTCAAAATATTGCCGAAATCGTGGATGTTAAAGTAAATGCAACCCTGGAACCTTTTGCGAAAAAATAAATTCATGATCAGACGTCTGTTATACTACTTAGCTATCTTCTTACCATTTTCTGTACTTGCACAGGATGATCTATTGACTCTGGTGAAAGAAGAACCAAAAAATGACCCTCCCCGATCCGTTTACGCTACCTTTAAAACCACTAAAATTGTCAATTCCCAAACTATCGAAACCGTTAAAAAACGCAACCTGGATTTTAGAGTAACGCATCGTTTTGGCAACCTGTATAACAGTACAAGTGCCAATGCTTTAAATGAAGCCGCACACAACGCTTTTGGACTGGACAACGCCACCGACATCCGGTTATCTTTTGATTATGGCATTACCGATAAATTAACCATAGGCATAGGCCGAAGTAAATACAGAGAAATGAATGATGCCTCCGTTAAATGGCGGTTTTTAACACAACGGGAGAATAACACCATTCCTGTATCCGTTTGTATTTATGGCAATATGGGCTACACGTCTATGTCTACCAACAATTTATATGCAGGAACTGTTCGCCCCAAAACCAATGAGGCTCATCGCATTCAATATGCCAGTCAGTTACTCATTGCCCGCAAATTCAACAGCTGGTTTTCGTTACAAATTATGCCCACTTACATACACCGTAACTTCATTAAACAACAATTGAATACCAATAATGGTAAGGAAGATATGAATGACCTGTTTTCATTAGGCATTGGGGGAAGAATAAAACTATCCAAACGTTTTGCCGTGGTAGCAGATTATTTTTACAATTTCTCCCAATTTCAGCATAATAACCCGAGCGGCTATTACAATCCATTAGGCGTTGGTATTGAAATTGAAACAGGCGGACACGTGTTTCATATCAATTATACGAATGGTGCCGCTATTTTAGAAAGCAGCCTGTTAACCTCAACTCAGGATAGCTGGACTAAAGGGCAGATAAAACTAGGGTTCAACATTTCAAGATGGTTTACATTATAATAGTATAGTTCGTGAGTAAACAGGATTCCATTTTAATAGCTAAAAATGATTCACTATCATCGGTTAAAATACCTTTGATTCAGAGAGAATCGATGTTTTCGGGACATACGTTAAAGCCGGTACACAATACTCCTATTTTTAATAACAAAACCATTTCCTATTGGCCGGGAATATTATTATTTGCCATTTTTTCAATTTATGTTCTGATCAGGTTATCGCAGCCGAAAAAAATATTTAAAATATTTATATCGGTATTTAGCCTTCAGGAAGCCAAACAGCTGTTTCGGGAAGATTTTAAACTAACCAAAAGGGTATCGGTTTTTCTGGGAACCGGTTTCATCCTGGTGTTGGCCTTTTTAATTCAAATCACCAATCAGTATTTCGGTTTAATCTTAAAAGACTACTCTCATCTGGAGCAATACTTGTTTTTTGTTGCGGTAGCCACGTTAACCTATCTTATAAAATTTGTGGCTAATTATGTATTAGCGTTCATCTCCTCTAATGAGGAGCTAAGTAAAGAGTATCTGTTCAATGTATTCCTGTTTTCCCAAACAACGGGTATCATTCTCTTTCCGCTAATTGTTTGCCTTCAGTTTACCAAATACCCTCCGGAGTGGTTCCTGTATCCGGCTTTAATTATTTGTTTAGGGTTTTATGCCCTGCGAATGTTCAGGGGCTTCATTCTATCCGTCAGCGAACAAAGCGTAGGAATTCTCTATATTTTTTTGTACCTTTGTGCTTTGGAAATTTTACCCCTTTTAATATTGATAAAATTTTTATTGATTAATTTTTAAGTGTTGATTTTTATATGGCTATAAAGAAAAAAAAATCTATTAAAACGCCCGCTTCAAAAGGAGCAACAAAAGGCTCCGCTAAAAAAAGCAATAAGGTAAAAAAAGCTGCTGCTTCAAAACCTGCAAAGAAAATCACTAAAAAACCTGTCAGTAAATTACCGGCTAAAAAAGCTGTAGCCAAAAAACCTGTTTCCAAAAAATCTCCTGTTAAAAAAGCGGTGGCCGTTAAGCCAAAGGCAACGCCTGCTAAAAAAGCGGTTGCAAAAGCGCCTGTAAAACCTGTAAAAAAACCAATTGCTAAAATCAAGAAAACTGCTCCGGTAGTTGTAAAAAAAGCAGTGGTAAAAGCGCCGGTTGTTAAACCAAAAGCAGAACTAAAAACAGAACCAAAAGGTAAAACTCAAGCGACTCCAAAAGCTGATGTGGTTACCAGCACCGAAAAGTTTGTAAAGGTAGGGGTTAAAACAAAAAAACAATTGGTAGCAGTTGCTCCTCAACCGGTTATTGAGGTTTCTAATTATCCTAAGAACAAAGTAAAAACGATCCTGATCTCTCAGCCTAAACCTGAGACTGATAAAAATCCTTATTACGATCTTGCTAAAAAATATAATTTAATTGAAACCTTCCGTCAGTTTATTAAGATAGAAGGTCTTCCTGTAAAAGATTTCAGAGCTCAACGTATTGATATTCTGGAGCACAAAGCTGTGATTTTAACCAGTAGAATGGCCGTAGATCACTACTTCAGAATGTGTAACGAAATGCGTGTTACTGTACCGGAATCTATGAAGTATTTCTGTATCAATGAAGCAACTGCTTACTATTTACAAAAATACATTCAGTACCGTAAACGTAAAATATTCTTTGGTCACCAAACCATTCAGGATTTGGTAGATGTTATCAGAAAAAACAAAGAAGAGAAGTTTTTATTACCGGCGGCAGATGTTCACAAAGAAAAAATATGTGAATTTCTGGATGCCCTTGATATTAAATATACCAAAGCCATTATGTACCGCACCGTAAGTGCAAATTTATCCGACATTAAAAACTTAAACGAATATGATGTTCTGGCCTTTTTTACTCCAGCCGGCATTCATTCGTTAAAGCAAAACTTTCCTAATTTTAAACAAGGAAATACGCGTATTGCCTGCTTTGGCGCGGCAACTGCCAATACATTAAAAAAATTGGGATATCGCCTGGATATTTATGCTCCCAATCCTAAAAACCCAAGTATGTCGGGAGCATTGGATGAGTATATCAAAGAAGCTAACAAGCGATAATTACAATATTATTGGTTGAGATCGTATAACCGATACTATAATCGCCATCATACATCTCATGGAATTTACCTTCACTAAAATAGAACGCTTGTGTAGCAAAACTGCTATCGACGATTTGTTTGCCAATGGTAAATCCAAAACCCAGTTTCCATTCAAACTGATTTACAAACTGTCAGAATTCGAAAGCCCGTTTCCGGTAAGAGCCATGTTTGTTGTCCCTAAAAAAAAATACAAACGTGCCAATAAGCGCAATGCCATAAAACGCCGCATGCGTGAAGTATACCGCTTACATAAGCATAGCTTGTATGAAACACTCAAGACTCAGAAACTGGATGTGATGTTTATTTGCTTAAGTAACGAAGAGCTGGAATATTCCACTATTGAAAAAAGCATGTTGCAACTAATGGAGGCTTTGGGAAAGATGGAATTTTTGGTGACAGGTAAATAATTGTGTTTTTCGCGTGTGCGAAGCAAACGAAAACGCTTTTGCAGGCTGAGGAGGCCACTGAGGTTCCCGAAGTACCGAAGCCCTATAAGATTGTATCCAACGGCGTTATCTCTTTTTACGTTTGCGACAAAGTTTCAGCGCAGGAGTAACGCCAACAGATCCAAATAATTTTCTCTTAAAATATAAAAGGGAAATGGCTACTTACCAATTTCTTCTAAACTCTTCATAACCTTTTCTTTCAGCTCTTCTTTAAATAAAACGAGCTTATCAAAAATGGCTTTATCCTGACAACCTAAGATCTGAGCGGCTAATATTCCGGCATTTTGCGCTGCGTTAACAGCAACTGTAGCTACAGGAACTCCGTTTGGCATTTGAACGATAGATAATAACGAATCCCAGCCATCAATAGAGTTACTTGATTTTACAGGCACTCCAATAACAGGTAATGGGGTTAAAGACGCTACCATGCCAGGCAAATGTGCTGCGCCACCTGCTCCCGCAATAATAACTTTGAATCCTTTTGTATGGGCATTTTTAGCATAATCAAACATACGCTCCGGTGTGCGGTGCGCAGAGACAATAGTTACTTCATGAGGAATGTCCATTTTTTTTAAAAAATCTGCCGCATCGTTCATGATCTTTAAATCACTACTGCTACCCATTATAATACCTACCATAATATCTGTTTTAATGTTTGTTGTTTAATGTTCTTCTGCTTCCCGACTATCCGCCGGTTATCGGAATAGATGCTCGAAGTGACAAGGTTAAATTATTTCAAAATTGCCACATTTTTGATTATCAAATTAACTAATTATTCTTACTAAATCTTTTACTGTAATCGCTTTCTTTTTCGCCAGACTCAAATCATCATCAATAACAGTGATATGTCCCATTTTACGGAACGGCTTTGTGGTTGCTTTACCATACAAATGAATGTACACACCTTTGTATTTAATAGCATCTGTTAATCCTTCATATTTTGCAGGGCCTTCATGATTTTTTTCTCCCAGTAGGTTAATCATCACTGCCGGTTTAATGATGCCGGTATCCCCTAAAGGTAAATTTAAAATAGCCCGTAAATGTTGCTCGAACTGAGATGTGATATTACCTTCAATAGTTTGATGACCACTGTTATGAGGCCGTGGCGCTACTTCATTTACCAGTACTTTCCCGTCTTTGGTAACAAATAATTCTACAGCCAAAATACCTACAATATTTAATTTTTCGGCAACTTTTATGGCAATCTCCATTGCCTGCTTATCAATACTTTTTTTGATATTGGCCGGGGAGAACAGGAATTCCACCAGATTAGCTTCCGAATTAAATTCACATTCTACTGCCGGAAAACATTTGATTTCTCCACTTTCGTTACGAGCCACAATGACCGAAATTTCTTTTTCAAAATCCACCAAACGCTCCAGTACACTTGGTACTTCAAAGGCATGATCTATTTTATTGGGATGCCCGAGTTTAACAACACCTTTACCGTCGTAACCACCGGTACGCATTTTTTGAAAGAAGGGAAAAAAATCTCTGTATTTATCGATTTGTGTTTTATTCTCTACCAAAAAGAAATCAGGGCTCGGAATATCGTTTCGCTGATAGAACATCTTTTGCAAGCCTTTGTCCTTGATGATCTCAATAACTTCGGGTTGAGGAAATACTTTCTTTCCCTCTTTTTGCAAAGCCTTTAAGGCTTCCACATTCACATTTTCAATTTCGATGGTGATAATGTCCTTATCCTTTCCGAATTTGTAAACGGTATCATAATCGGTTAAACTGCCTTTGATAAATTCGTTGGCAATGGCTTTGCAGGGTGCGTTGGCATCCGGATCCAGGCAACAGATATAAAGGTTGTAATTAATGGCGCTTTGTATCATCATTCGGCCAAGTTGTCCTCCGCCTAATACGCCAATTTTTATTTTGTCGGGTTGAAAATAAGTCACGGGTTAAAGGTAAATATTTTTTAGGAATACATCTATTTTAATTCCCCTCCCTATCTCCTCCAGAGGGGATAGATAAGGAATCATCATTCCATAAAAAAACCGCCCGAGGCGGTTTCTTTAATTTATTTAGCTGCTTTCTTTGCTGCTTTTTTCGGAGCCGCTTTTTTTGCTGCTGCACCTGCTGCAATTTGTTCTGCAGTAACTGCCGCCGTTTTTTTACGTGGACGAAGGTTTCCAAATGAACCTATATGAATTTTTCCACGTCTTGATCTTTGATCGCCTTTTCCCATGATAAATGTGTTTTAAAATTAATGTTCCCAAAAATAGCTTAATTAATGCTATTTTCAAACATAAAAATGGCAGAAATTCACTATTTATCTTTATTAAAAGCGTTTATTCGGATTAAATGGTTTGGTTGGTTTCTCAATAGTGGTTAAAATCGCTGTCATTTTTTGTTTATCTGCCAACAATTTTTTAGCCTCCGCAACTTCCAGATCATATCTCAGAGCGGTTTCTATTCTGCCTCTCTGAAATTCGAAACGGGAAGCAATTTCTTCTTCTATAAACTGTTTGATCTCCGGTTTGAATTTGGTAAGGTCGCTTTTTTTATCAGAAGCCATTTTATGTAATAACGCTTCATATTCTGTTTTAATGTCATCGTAATACTTTTCGTTAACTGCGTCTGCTTTCAAATCTTCCAGATCAAAATCGCACTGCGTTTTGTAGTTATAATCCTTGTCTTTTAAATAGACCACAAAATCATTGTAATCTTCATCCGACAAAGTCACATTTGCTGCAGTAGCTTTATATTGCGGGTGTTTCAATAAATAGTGATTTACAAAAGTGAAGACATGATTTCTGTTTAACAATGTTCCTAAAATATTACTGTATTTCACCGGTTCTGTTTTATAATCCGGTAAGATTCCAGCGCCATCATAAATAATACGGCCGTTTTTAGTTTTAAACGCTGTAATCAACGAATCAGGCACTTTTTCCACTCTCCCCTCTTCATCCTTATGAGTATAATCCAACGCCTGTATGCAACGGCCACTTGGAATATAATATTTGGCAACTGTGACTTTTAATTTAGTATTATAGGTTAGGTCTCTGGTTTGTTGCACCAATCCTTTACCATACGAACGCTGTCCCACAATCACCGCTCTGTCCAGATCCTGCAAAGCTCCTGATACGATTTCGGAGGCAGATGCCGAATTGTTATCTACCAACACTACCAAAGGCATTTGGGTATCAACCGGAGGGTAAAGCGACAGGTATTGTTTGTTCCAGTCTTTTACTTTTCCTTTAGTAGAAACCACTTCGTTGTTTTTATCTACAAACAGATTCACAATATTAACCGCTTCCTGCAATAATCCTCCCGGGTTTCCTCTCAAATCAAAGATCAGGGATTTACAGTTTTTTTCTTTCAGTTTCAGTAAGGCTTCTTTCACTTCACCTGAGCAGTTATCCGTAAAGCTGGTAAGCTTGATGTAGCCTACTTCTGTATTTAACATGCTGTAATATGGCACCGCTTTTACTTTAATTTCTTCACGTTTCAGGTTAACCTCAACCGGTGCTGTTTGCCCCAAACGAAGTACTTTTAATTTGATGGGGGTGCCGGCCTGCCCTTTTAGCATGGTGGTAATATCTTCCGTTTTTTTGCCAATCACGTTAACGTTATTCACTTCCACAATCTCATCCCCGGCTCTTAATCCTGCATTATAGGCCGCAAAGCCCTCGTAAGGTTCAGTGATCGTGATTTTTTTATCTACATCCTGTATCAAAGCACCAATACCACCATACTCTCCGGTAGTCATGTACCTGTAATCTTCAATATCATTTTCAGTATAATAATTTGTGTATGGATCTAAAGAGGCCAGCATAGCCTCAATGCCTGTTTTCATAAGCTGTCCTGGCTTCGTCTCATCCACATAAGCAATGTTTAACTCGCGATACAGTGTATTAAAGACATCCAGGTTTTTTGAGATTTCGAAATAATCCTGAGAGAAATTAAATGCAAATACAGACGCTATGCATAAGCAGACAATGATACTATACTTTTTCATGTGAGACAATTTTATGAATCGATACATAAAAATACTGTAAAAAATACATTAAAACAGAGCCTTTATGTTTTTTTATAAAACAAAAAGTATGAAAGGCTTGTTAAGTAAATCAACGGCTTCACTAATTGGAAAAGCAGTTTCACGCATCTGCACAATAAATGGTACGGTTTTTCCGTAATTTAGTAGTGAATCCCCGAGTTATCACAAGTTAAACCATTAGAAAACATAAAAAATGGCAACGCAACAACTCACCATACCCATGTTTCCGCTGAATATGGTATTATTACCCGGCGAAACAAAAACGCTCCATATTTTTGAAGAGCGCTACAAGCAATTAGTTTCTGATTGTTTACTGAACGAGGCGCATTTCGGTATTCCCTTTATTCATCAAAAATCAATAGGCGAATATGGTATTGAAGTTAAGATCAGTAATGTGATTAACCGTCACGAAAACGGAGATATGGATATTGCTATTGAAGGGCTCCGGGTTTTTAAATTAGTGGAATTTTCGAAAGTACTTCCTCCCAAATTATACGGCGCAGGTATTATTCAATACGAAGAAGAGATCTTTATCAAGCCTACTCATTCGTTGCAGGAATTAACGCGTGAATACATGTGGGTATCGCAGGAAAATACAATTTCCATTGATGCGTTCGATCATTCGAATGTATATGGGATTGCCCGTTTACTGGACCTGTCG
>JACQAK010000105.1 GCA_016194985.1 Bacteroidota bacterium | reverse complement strand
GAGAAATTTTTAAAAAAGATCTGCAATTCTGTAGTTAAAGTTTTGTTTTAGCACCGATATTTTTATTTTTGTGGCAAATTTTTAAATCTAAAAATAATGTCTGACATTGCAAACAAAGTAAAATCAATCATCGTAGATAAATTAGGTGTAGAAGAAAAAGAAGTAACTCCAACTGCAAGTTTCACTAACGATTTAGGAGCAGATTCTTTAGATACAGTTGAATTAATCATGGAATTTGAAAAAGAATTTAACATCGCTATTCCAGACGATCAAGCAGAAAAAATTGCTACTGTAGGAGATGCTATCTCTTATATTGAAGCAAACGCAAAAAACTAAGAACTTTACTTTTTAAAAATTATTCTTTATGCAATTTAAGCGCGTAGTAGTTACGGGACTTGGTGCTGTTACACCTTTGGGCAGTAATGTTAATGACTATTGGACTAATATAGTTAACGGCGTTAGTGGTGCCGCACCTATTACACGTTTTGATGCATCTAAATTTAAGACCCGCTTTGCCTGCGAAGTAAAGGGGTTTAAAATTGAAGATTATTTTGACAGAAAAGAAGCTCAACGTTTGGATGCTTTCTCTCATTACGGAATTGCCGCTTCTGTGCAAGCAGTTGCTGATTCGGGAATTGATGCAGAAGGTATTGATAAAAATGAAATTGGCGTTATCTGGGGTTCCGGTATTGGTGGTTTAGATACTTTCCAAACCGAAACCTTTAATTTTGCCAAAGGAGATGGAACTCCCCGTTTCAATCCATTCTTTATCCCAAAAATGATTGCGGATATTTGCTCAGGACATATATCCATTCGTTTTGGGTTCAGAGGCCCTAATTTCACAACCGTTTCGGCTTGTGCTTCTTCAACAACCGCTTTAATTGATGCTTTTACCTATATTCGTTTAGGAAGAGCCAATGCAATTATTGCCGGAGGATCTGAAGCTGCTATTAACGAAAGTGGTATTGGTGGGTTTAATGCCTGTCAGGCCATGAGTACCCGTAACGAGAGCCCTGAAACTGCTTCCCGCCCTTACGATAAAGAGCGTGATGGTTTTGTATTGGGTGAAGGTGGTGCTTGTTTGGTATTGGAAGAACTGGAACATGCCAAAGCCCGTGGTGCAAAAATTTATGCTGAGATTATTGGTGGTGGAATGAGCGGAGACGCTTATCACATTACAGCTCCACATCCTGAAGGATTAGGTGCTACATTAGTAATGCAACGTGCCATTAAGGATGCCGGAATTTCTCCGAACGAAGTAGATTATATTAACACACATGGTACCAGTACTCCACTAGGAGATGGTGCCGAACTAAAAGCTATTACCAATGTATTTGGTGAGCAGGCTTTTAAAATGAATATCAGTTCTACTAAATCCATGACAGGCCATTTATTAGGCGCTGCAGGTGCTGTAGAAGCAATTGCTACGGTATTAGCCGTGCAAAATGATATTGCTCCTCCAACCATTAACCATGTTAATGTTGATCCGGAAATCGATCCGAAATTAAACTTAACATTCAACAAAGCTCAAAAACGCACCATCAATGTGGCTATTAGCAATACATTTGGTTTTGGTGGGCATAATGCTGCTATTGTTGTAAAAAAATACACCGCTTAATTTATTGATTTGATAAAGCTTTTATCTGTTTTAACACCACTCTCAAAACAAGACAAAGAGTTTAAACAAAAATTAAAGAATATTTTAGGGTTTTACCCTGAAAATCTGGCTTTATACAAACAAGCCTTCAGGCATAGCAGCTCGTCCAAAGAGATTTCAGAACATTTTCAGAGCAATGAACGCCTTGAGTTTTTAGGCGATGCCATTTTGGGTGCTGTAGTTGCTGAGTATTTATTTAAACTATTCCCAAAAAAAGACGAAGGATTTTTAACTCAAATGCGAAGCCGTATTGTGAACGGACAAAATTTATTTACGCTTTCCAAAAAATTTGGCTTTGATGTTTTATTAAATTCCCGTTTAACCAAAAAGGAAAAAATAAGCTCTTCGGCTTATGGTGATGTGTTTGAAGCCTTTATTGGTGCGGTATTTATAGACAAAGGCTTTGAGGTGACCAAGAAGTTCATTTTAAATCGCATCATTAAAATTCATTTGGATATTCATGAATTGTTGCAAAATGATACGGATTACAAATCGCAGTTTCAGATCTTAATGCAACGCCGAAAAAAGCAATTTGAGTATACTGTTTTAAAAGAAGAGCATAACGGAAGAGAAAAAATATATCACATTCAATTATCGATAGAAGGGGTTGAGTATGGTGTATTTGAACATAAATCGAAAAAAGTAGCCGAGCAAAAAGTGGCTCAATTGGTTCTGGAAAAGCTGGCAAAGGAGAATTAAATTGCGCTACTTAGACAGGGAATAATAA
Organism: Bacteroidota bacterium; assembly: GCA_016194985.1. Classification (GTDB taxonomy): domain Bacteria; phylum Bacteroidota; class Bacteroidia; order B-17B0; family Aurantibacillaceae; genus UBA4416. The sequence continues at coordinate 3,644 of JACQAK010000105.1, read as the reverse complement.
TACCCCTTGTGTTTTTTATACTTACCAAATATTTTAAGCAAATAGGTAATGTTATCTGTTTGAATAAAGTCGGGACTTTTTTCTACAGCCGAATAATTTTCTTTATCAGACACCACTCCCCATATAGTAACATGTATATTCTTATCATGGGCTTGTTTTACCTGAGCTGCAGTTACCGATGCGTTTGACATCGATAGTCCCCAAAAGCCCCATTTTTGAACGGTTTCCATGCCATAATTAAAATCATTCGTCAATAAAAATAAATTAGCATCCGGCTTTCTGTCTTTAATAGCCAGTAAAAAACCGGGGTCGAGATTTTCTATAAAAATCTTTGGCCCGAGGTGATTTCTTTCCAATGTTTTTATAATTGTTCTGGCAAATAATTTAAAATACTCTCCCTGATCGAAATTACCATAGGCTGCTTTACAATCCAAGGTAATGTATATATCCTGCGGATTAGAAATTTTCGAGATAAACTCATCAAAAGATATAATTTTCAGATTTTTAAAGAATTTACCTTTTCTGTTACATCCACTCATATCGCTCCAATTCACATCCTTTACCAGGCCGCTACAGGAGGTATTTTCTGATAAATCCCATCCATGCAGAATAACCAAAACACTGTCTTTGGTTATTTGTACGTCCATTTCCGTTCCGTCAGCGCCTCTGTCCAAACAGGATTCGAAGCTTTCCCATGTGTTAATCGGGTAAATAGACTCCGTACCCATACCTGCATGACCAAAGCACTCAATCTCATTATTATTAAGGTTTTGAAGCGGAAATATGGCCGGATCTTTAGAACAGGAAACGGTGATGAGCAAAAAACATATCGCAAAAAGCCTTATCAATGTATTGGTATTAGTTCATAAAAATAAGAAAATGAACTCATAAAAAAACCTTTCAGTAACTGAAAGGTTTTTAAGTGCTTACACGGCTAGTTTTTTGTAGCGCGGGCGCTTAGGTTCCACATTTCCCAAACGTTTTTTGCGATTCTCTTCATACTCACTGTATCCGCCTTCGAACCAATACACAGAGCTATCCCCTTCAAAAGCCAGAATGTGTGTACACACACGATCCAGAAACCATCTATCGTGACTGATGATCACGGCGCATCCGGCAAAGTTTTCCAACCCTTCTTCCAAAGCCCGCAGGGTGTTTACATCCAAATCGTTGGTAGGCTCATCCAGTAACAATACGTTTCCTTCATTTTTTAATGCCATGGCTAAATGCAAACGGTTACGCTCTCCACCTGATAATACTGATACTTTTTTTCCCTGATCGCTTCCACCAAAGTTGAAACGGGAAATATAAGCTCTTGCATTCATGGGCTTGCCTCCCAGAGTAATATTATCCAGGCCTCCGCTTAATACATCATACACTGTTTTATTAGGATCTAATTCTTTATGATTTTGATCGACATATGAAATTTTAACTGTTGGTCCCACTTTAAATTCGCCACTGGTAGGTTTTTCTTCGCCCATGATCATGCGGAATAATGTTGTTTTACCGGCACCGTTTGGTCCAATAATACCAACAATTCCGGCAGGTGGTAACTTAAAGTTCAATCCTTCATACAATAATCTATCTCCAAAACCTTTTGATACGTTAATTGCTTCGATAACTTCGTTACCCAACCGCGGACCATTAGGAATGAAGATCTCCAGTTTTTCTTCTTTGTCCTTAATATCTTCATTCATCATTTTGTCATAGTTATTCAAACGGGCTTTTTGCTTTACGCCACGTCCTTTCACTCCCTGACGAACCCATTCTAACTCACGGGCCAAGGTTTTCTGACGCTTACTTTCTGTTTTTTCTTCTTGTTTCAAACGGTTTCCTTTTTGCTCTAACCAGGATGAATAATTTCCTTTCCATGGAATACCTTCTCCACGGTCTAACTCTAAGATCCAACCAGCTACATTATCCAGGAAATAACGATCATGGGTAACGGCTATAACTGTTCCTTTGTATTGTTGTAAATGTTGTTCTAACCAATCTACCGATTCAGCATCCAAGTGGTTAGTAGGCTCATCCAATAATAAGATATCCGGTTCCTGCAATAATAAGCGGCACAGGGCCACTCGACGGCGCTCACCTCCTGATAAAATTTTAATGGGCGTGTTACTCTCTGCGCAACGTAAAGCATCCATAGCGCGCTCTAAACGTGAATCCAGATTCCATAAATCATGTTGGTCGATCAACTCTTGCAACTGTGCCTGACGATTAATTAATTTATCCATTTTATCCGGATCGTTCAGGATTTCTTCGTCCATGAATTTATTATTCACCTCTTCAAATTCATTTAAGATGTCGACATGTTTTTGAGCGCCTTCGCGCACTACTTCGATCACCGTTTTATTTTCATCCAGGTTTGGCTCTTGTTCCAGCAAACCAATACTGTAGCCCGGTGATTGGTGAATTTCTCCAAGATAATCTTTATCAATACCCGCCATGATGCGTAATAATGATGATTTACCTGATCCATTTAAACCTAAAACACCAATTTTAGCTCCATAATAAAAGGAAATATAAATATCTTTTAATACTTGTTTTTGTGGTGGATGTATCTTGGATACATTTACCATACTGTAAATAATTTGTCTTCCTACTTCTGACATATTTGAAAAATTTGAGGCTATAAAGTTAGCAGAAAAACTCAATGTTTCTGCCTAAAACAAAAAAAGACATTCATTAACAGGAATGAATGTCTTTAGCTTGAAAAAAGAAACTATTATTTGGTTTTTGACTCCCAGGATTTGTAGTTATAGTCGTTTATTTGCTTAATAATGTGCTTAATGGCGCCGGCCCAAAAGTTACGTAAGCCAATGCCTTTAGGCTTTCCGGTGATTTTATCAAGTACTAAAATGGATTTAGTTTTAATATCAAAAATAGTAACGTAAACAGATGCTTCGTCGGAAGATTTATTGAAGCTTTCAACGATGAAGGTAACTCCTATTCCTTCTTTTTTATCACCCGTACCTAATTTTGAAATAATGCCCTGAACCGTTTTTTGAGCATCTGTAAATGTATAGGGATTAAAGCTCATGAATTTATCCAGATTAATTGATTGATTGTCTTTTTCTGTGGGAGCCAAATCGTAATACACATCATTTTTTCTGAAGGCTTCGCCTAATTTAAAATTCTGAGGTTCTGATACGATCAATGTATTCCAACCCGGAATCCATTTATTTTTTAAATCGCTGGAACTTGCTGTTCCTGCTCCGGCAGCCTGATCAAACTGTCCAACCATTCTTGCTTCTGAAAAATTAAGTCCGTACCAAACAATACTTTTAGCGCTAAAAATGTCTTTACCTGTATTTTGTGCAAATACACTACCTGTGGCGGTAATCAGTAAACCTAATAAGATTTTTTTCATGATGATGTTAGTTTTTGATACTACAAAAATAGCAGATAAACCAACCCGAGATCAAAATTTATATTTTTTAACCTTTCGGAAAATACACCAGATGTTTTTCGTTGTACATCCTGATATATTTTGTTGCCAATTCTTTTTTGTTTTTACGACTAAGTGTTGTGTACTCTTTAAAAATAGGTTCATCGCGTTTAAGATATTCTTCCAATTTATCAATACTAAAGGGAACGATCTCTCCACTATAAAAATCAAACAGATATTGCCTTATTTCTCT
>JACQAK010000128.1 GCA_016194985.1 Bacteroidota bacterium | reverse complement strand
TAAACGTAGGACCTACCATCAATACCAAATATGATGAAGATGGTCCGTTTATTCACCCTGATGGTATTACATTATTGTTTGCTTCAAACGGTCATAAATCCATGGGAGGTTTTGATATCTTTTTCTCTACAATAGAAGAAGATAAAAAATTCTCTGAACCTACCAATATGGGATATCCAATCAATACACCGGATGATGACGTATTTTTTGTAACATCACCCGATGGAAAACGCGGCTATTTCTCTTCTGCCAAAGATGGCGGATTTGGAGAAAAAGATATTTATAAAATGTTTATTCCGGATGCCAAAGAAAAACCATTGGCGTTATTTAAAGGTTTGATCGTTCCGGCAGATGGAGAAAAATTACCGGATGATCTGGAGATAGTGGTAACGAATAAAGAAACCGGTGAATTAGTAGGAAGATACAGACCCAAAGAAAATGGAACATTTGCTACTATTTTAGCGCCTAATAAAAATTACAATTTCTCTTATCAGGCAAAAGGACAAGAGTTTTATAATGAAGATATCTTTGTAACCAATGACATTGCTTATCAGGAGATCAAAAAAGAGATCAACCTGGAGCCGGTTAACCTGCTTGGTACTATTAAAACCAAAACCAAAGGAGTTATCCTGAATATGGTTGTGTTAAATAACCCGGTAGATAAACAACCAGTTCCTAATGCTAAAGTGACATTAACAGAAAAAGGTGGTTCAGATACGAACTTCGACACAGATGCAAATGGTAAAAAAGATGCAGCCCCTTTAGCATTTGATAAGTTATACACAGTAGTAGCGGAAGCAAACGGAAAAAAATCAAAACCTACAGCATTCAATACCGTTGGTATCAAAGGAAGCAAATCCATTACTCAGGTAATTTATCTGGAAGATGCTCCGTTAGCATCTAATACCGGCGATAAAGGTAAAGGAAAAGGTAAAAATAAAGGAAAAGATAATACCGATAACCAAACTCCGGTGGATGCATCCTGTGGATCTCCTGTGAAGTTCAAACAAAACTTTGGATATAATGTGAATGAGATTGAGGAAGCCAATGATTGGGAAGTATTAATTAATGCTATTGTAAGTAAATTGAAAGACTGCAATCCTACTGTGAAGATCATGTCAAGTGCTTCTCAGGTTCCTACCAAAGCATTTGCAGATGGTAATAAAGGACTGGCCGCTTCACGGGCTGATAAAATGGAAGAAAAGATCAAAGCCGCTGTAACAGCCAAAGGCGGAGATGCTTCTAAAATAGAGTTCGTTAAGATCTCTGCGGTAAGAGGACCTTCCTACGAGTCTGATTACCAAAACACTAAAAAATATGGCCCTTTCCAGTATGTAAGAGTTATCGCCAGATAATAATGGAGATTCCAAATAAAAAACACCGAACTTTTATAGTTCGGTGTTTTTGTTTTAATACCTTTGTACACTATGCAAAAAGAGTGGTTTTCATCCTGGTTTGATACATCTTATTACCATATTCTCTACAAAAACAGAGATTATACAGAAGCCTCTTTGTTTATTGATAATATCACACAGTATTTGAAATTAAAGCCCGGGAGCATGTGTTGGGATTTGTGTTGTGGAAAAGGCCGGCATAGTATTTATCTCAACAAAAAAGGTTACCGCGTTATTGGAACGGATTTGTCGGAACACAGTATTTGCGAAGCAAGTCAAAGTGCAAATGAAACGCTTGAGTTTTATCAGCATGATATGCGTAAATTATTCCGTACCAATTATTTTGATACGGTTTTTAACCTCTTTACCAGCTTTGGTTATTTCGAGAAACGTGAGGATGATCTGCATGTGTTCGACTCAGTTCAAAAGGCTCTGAAATCCGGTGGGTTATTTGTGTTCGATTATCTGAATTCGGAATATATCAAACGTATTTTAGTGGAAAGCGATCATAAGACTATGGACGGTATTACATTTGCCATTACCAAGAAAATTGAAAACAACACGATCATCAAAAACATTAATTTTACTGATAAAGGAAACGAATACCATTTTGAGGAACGTGTCAAGTTATTTGATAAAGCCTATTTTGAAGGCCTGGCCAAAGCATGTAACTTAAACATCGTGAATACCTTTGGTAATTACCAGTTGCAGGAATTTGATCTGAATACATCGCCACGTTTAATTTTAGTATTGCAAAAAATATGAGTCTTTGGTTATTAACCATATTATTATCATTACCTGTTTTAGTAACGGGCTTTATATTTTTATCATTAAAGATAAAAGCCAAGAACCTGCGTTTTTTACTGGCATTCAGTGCTGCCTATTTGTTTGCCATCTCGGTAACACATCTCTTGCCCGAGTGTTATGAAGGTGCTGATGGGAAAACAATTGGGTTGTTTATTTTGATCGGGTTCTTTATACAGATTATCATTGAGTACTTTAGTGCGGGTATTGAACATGGTCACATACATGCACATTCCGACTCCTGTCATAAGCATTTGCCTTTGGGAATGATTACCGGTTTATACCTTCATTCGTTATTAGAGGGCTTGCCAATATACCAAAGCGGCATACTTGTGGAAGCCGGCACCAATACGCTGCTTACAACACAACAATCCTTGATTTTTGGAATTACGTTGCATAATATTCCCATAGCCATTGCTTTTGTAACATTGTTATTGGAACATAATGCCTCAAAACTTAAAACAGTATTGCTATTGGTAGGCTTTGCTTTAATGGCACCACTGGGTTGTTTGATAAGCTATGTGCTTAATTCGTTTGGTGTAGAAAATTATGATGGCTTCCTGAAATTATCCTTTGGTATTGTGATCGGGATCTTCCTTCATATTTCAACCGCTATTATGTTTGAAACAAGCGAGAATCATAAATATAATCTGGCTAAGATCATGTCGATGATTGCCGGCGTATTTTTGGCCGCTTTAATCAGTTAATCATGACCAGTAGCGATACATTATTTATAGATGTGATTGTTCCGCTATCCGTAGCCAATAAATTTACGTATCGTGTACCTAAGGATATGAACGACTTTATTGCTGTAGGCAAAAGAGTCATTGTTCAATTCGGGAAATCAAAGTTTTATACAGGTGTTGTATACGCTGTTCATTCAAATCCTCCAAAAGAATACACCGCCAAGTACATCGAAACCATTCTGGATGACGAGCCAATTGTAACATCAGCTCAACTGCAACTATGGGATTGGATTTCGCATTACTATGTATGTAATCCCGGAGATGTCATGAATGCAGCTCTTCCCAGTGGATTGAAATTAAGCAGTACATCACATATTACTCTGAATCCTGATTTTAGTCTGGATGAAATGCCTTATGATTATTTTACGGATAAAGAACATCTGGTTTTGGAATCCTTACAGGTCAATGCTTCTTTAAGCTTTGAAGACGTAAGCGTGATGCTCTCCATAAAAACTGTTCAGGTATTTATCAATAAGCTCATTAAAAAGTTTTGGATACTTTAGAAAAAAAGGCATTCAAACAGGCTGAGGTTTTATTATCAGTTTTACACTTATTAAAAACAGATGAAACTGCCAGGCAGTTAGGTTTGGTAAAAAAATCAGTATTGCTCAAAACCTTTGATACATCGGCGATTAAAGCTTTAATAAAAAAAGAAATTCTAATTGAAACAGAATTAGAGACAAGCCGTTTGTTATTTGATAATAAAGAAAAGACCAACAAAAAATTAAATGAATTTCAGATACAGGCTGTTAAAGAAATAGAACAGCAGTTTGAAACCAAACAAACCGTTTTATTACATGGTGTTACAGGCAGCGGCAAAACAGAGATTTATGCGGAGTTAATTAATAAAGTGATTGAACAGGGAAAACAGGTTTTGTATCTGGTTCCGGAAATAGCTTTAACCACGCAGCTTATTAATCGTATTCGTGCGGTATTTGGCAATTCTGTAGGAATTTACCATTCCAAATTTAGTGAGAACGAACGGGTGGAAATATGGAATTCTATTTTGCATGAAAACGATCAGAGCCTGGATGCCAAACATTTTAATATTGTGTTGGGAACACGCTCAGCCCTGTTCTTGCCCTTCAATAATTTAGGTTTGATTATCATTGACGAAGAGCATGATAATTCCTATAAGCAGCAGGATCCCGCACCACGTTACCATGCACGAGATGCAGCCATGTATCTGGCAAATTTGCATAAAGCAAAAGTATTATTAGGAACAGCCACACCATCCTTTGAAAGTTATTACAATGCCTTGCATCAAAAATTTGGATTGGTAAGGATAGCCGAACGCTTTGGAAATGCCAGCTTGCCGGATACTGTTGTGTGTGACCTGAAAAAAGAAAATCAACAACATCAGAATAAAGGTATTTTCTCTCATCAATTGGTTACGGCCATTACACAGGCATTGGCCAAAAAAGAACAGGTGATCTTATTTCAAAACCGCCGTGGCTTTGCACCTTATACCGAGTGTACCAGTTGCAACTGGATACCTCATTGTGTGCATTGCGATGTGGCTTTGATCTATCATAAACAAACCAATAAACTGAGTTGCCATTATTGCGGTTATACCATGCAACCGCCCACCAGTTGCGGAGCCTGTGGCAACAATACTCTGAAATACAAAGGTTTTGGGACAGAGAAGATCGAGGAGGAAATTGAAATTTTATTCCCTACAGCTAAAGTAGCGCGTATGGATCTGGATACTACCCGCAGTAAATACGCTTACAAACAACTCATTGATGAATTTGAATTAGGTAATATTGATATTTTGGTTGGCACACAAATGGTAACCAAAGGACTGGATTTTGATAATGTAAGTGTGGTTGGTGTGTTGAATGTAGACAGTGTATTAAATTTTCCCGATTTCCGTTCTTACGAAAAAGCGTATCAGTTAATTGTGCAGGTGAGTGGCAGGGCAGGGCGTAAGGATAAAAAAGGAACGGTGTATATTCAAACCAATCAACCCGAACATTCAGTGATCAATCATGTGTTGGCAGATAACTATTTGCAGTTCTATCAATCACAAATTAATGAACGGGAGCAATTTCATTATCCACCATTTACCCGTGTGATTGAATTATCGGTAGTGTCGAAGGATGTGATGGTGGTAAATGATATCGCCCAACAATTGGCCAATCAACTAAAGCCTTTATTTGGAGGCATGATGTTAGGACCTGAATTCCCTTTGGTAGCAAAGATTAAGGACCAATATCATAAACGCATTTTATTAAAGATCAACAGAGAATATTCTCCAACCCAGGTACGTAATTTATTGAAACAGGAAATTGATACCTTACAATTCAATAATAAAAAGAGTTTGTACAGGTTACAGGTGGATGCTGATCCGGTTTAATGGTAAGTCTCAATTCTTTTTTATGCAGATATTATGGAGTTCATTTAAGTTCTGAAAGTATTAACTTTTTCTGCTTAAGCGTATTCTTCAGGGCCTTTTCTCTCACTTTAGGGTCGCCACTGTTTATTAGCTTAAAATATTCAACCGGAACAACCTGCCACGATAAACCATATTTGTCTTTACACCAACCACAAGCGCTTTCTTGTCCTCCGTTTGCGGTTAACGCATTCCAGTAATAATCGACTTCTGCCTGGTCTTTGCAATTGATAACAAACGAAACAGATTCATTAAACTTGAAGAATGGCCCTGCGGCCAAAATACTGAATTCAATACCGTTAATTTCAATAATCGCCGTTTCAAAGTCTCCTCCTCCGGCTTCCGGTGGATTTTTGTAGTTGTGATGTTCTTTAAGTTTACTGTCTTTAAAAATAGACAGGTAATAATCGGCTACCGCTTTTGCATCTTTGGTTTCAACCCAAAGGCAAGCTGTTATTTTTTGAGTAACCGGATCAGTTGTTTGGGTTAAAGATTGATTGGAAAAGGTCTCCATATTCTTGCTTTTCTGAGAATCTCCACAATTCGTTAGACTCGCTATTACTAATGCGACCAATAAATAAAGGTTATACTGTTTCATTATGCTATTTGTTTAATGTCACGCTATAATTTTCTGGATATTTCTAAATTGCTATAGAGGCTTGTACGGTGCGGCTTTTAAAGAAACGTTTAAATAAAGATACTGTGTTGCTAGGCAATTACAAAGCAAAAATTGAAAATGTTTCTACGCATTTGCAATGCAAAATGAAATTCTTTCCCGCCAGCTGGCGGAGCATTTATTACAAATGCTTTGATGTCGCCCGCATAAGTTTTAGGTGCTGTTAGCTGAAGTGGCGCACTTTCAGTCATGGTTCTTTTTTCTAAACGAACAGGTTGTCTGACTGTGTCTATTAGGGATTTCCAAAACAAGATATTTTTCGTCTAGGTATAAAATTTTTGTTGTGTTAAGTCTAGTTGGTTTTTTATGATGCCCATAAATTATTTTACAACCCTTTTCGTCTAATTTGTAATTTACAATTTTTGTATCGGGAGAGCTAATTCTCTTTCCAGTTGTGTCAAATGTCCAACTCCAGTCTTTGTCCTTAATTGAATTATTTAACAGAATGTCTAGTTTTTCTCGTGTCAGGGAGTCTTTGGAATAAATGTAAGTGTCTACACACAGCCAAGTCCCGGTCAGTTGTTCTTTTTTACAATTTGTCTGAGAGAATGTTGTTTCGCTAGAACAAATGATAAATAGAATATAATATAGAATTTGATATTGTCTCATTGTCTTGACGCCATTGCCGATAACGGCTGGCAGCTAGAACTTGTGCGGCTCAGGGCATTGTCAACCGAATATTAATAACAAAGATAAAATGTTTCTACGCTTTTGCAAAGCGAAAATAATTGTCTTTCCGCCAGCTGGCGGACCGCTTTTGCAAAAACTTTGATGTCTGCCAAACTGTTTGCTTAGCGTGTGTTAGCTGCTGTTTGTTAATTCCATTTGGCATTATACAAATAGGTCTTAACGCCATTGAAATATAATGTCCGTTTATTATTTAGGTCGGTAACTGTAATGTTTTCTCGGATTGTCGCTTTTTGTTTTGATAATTCAATTATCTCAAAGTCGCCTGTCATAGTATAATTTTCTGACTCCCAGTTCCAAACAGAAAATAGGTCATAAGAAATTTTAGCAATTATAGTGTCAAGACAATTTATTGTATGTTTTTTCTTTGCAAGTAATGTGTCGAAAATTAGAAATGTTAAGGTATGAGAAAATTCTTCGTCCATTACGCCTTTTTTATTATAACAAATGTCTTGATACAACTTTATTTGCGAAGAAGTGTCTTTGAGTATAAAGGTCCGCTCACTATAGTTTTTTTTCTTTGCAAGTTGTCGCAAGTCAATTTTCGTGGTCTGTCCGCAAATTATATTGAGGAAAGAAATGAAAATTATTGTGTAAAATATTTTTTTCATGATGTGTGTCCACAAATTGCAGCTAACGGATTGCAGCTAAATTTTAGTTTGGGCATTGGAACCGTTTTCTACCGAACTGCTAATAACAAAGCTAAATGTTTATTAGCCATTTGCAAAGCGAAAATTAACTAATTGTCTACCGCTATTGCAAATGCCGAAGCCGAATGCCCAAATTAAATTTAGGTGCGGTTAGCGGTAGTTATATTATCCTCTAATTCTCTCAGAACTATCAAGAGCACTATATGGATTTTCAAGTTTAATGATTTTCCATTTTGTGTCTGGTTTAAATATAGATGTTGCAGGAATCATTTCGCCTACTTCTCTAATTATTACATGCATATTTGTATCCTTTTCAATTATTACCCATTCCTCTAAATATCTAAAAGGTTTAACATAGTTGCTAAGCATAAAAAATAGAGTGTTCGTTACTGTTTGAAATGTATCACTTGGTCTGATGTCAATATAAAGCGAATCGTTTTTAAAGTCTTCGAAATCAACATCAAAAGTTACAGAATAGCTGGGTTCAATTTCTGATTTTTTATTTTTTCCGCCTTCATCTATTTTTAGATTTAAATTATCTCCGACAATTTGATAAGTTGGTTTTTCTAAGACTTCTAAAAACCTTTTATCGATATGACTTTTAAAGGACTCAATTAACTTTTCAATAGAGTCTTTGTTTTCGTCTTTTTTTTCTTCTTTTTCAAAAGATATTTGCGAAATGTCAGCAACTAGTTTTTCAATTACTACTCTTGACATCTCTTCGTCAAACTTAATTCCGAATAGTGTCAATAATTTGGAAAAAAATTCTACAACAGACCTGTAATCATTCAATTGATAACATTGGTACAATCCTAGAGGCGGCAATATGCTATCTCTTTTAACGCCAATACAAACTGGGATTATTTCACAATCAGGTAACGCCTGGCCTATTCCACTTTCAAAATAAATCCACGGTCTATCAATACTATTTGGAGTTAGCAGAGAAACAACCGCTTTACTCTGAGTGATTTTTGTTAGAATCTGATTGAACCAAATGTCTCCAGGTTGTAAACCTTGACCGCCAGTTGTATCAGATGAAAACCAAGGACTAATTTGTTCAAGTGTAATTCTTCTTAATGCGTTTGAAAAAAGCTCTGCAATCGACTTGTCCTTGCTATAATGACTTATGAAAAATTTGTGACTCATATTTATTGGTTATGTCTTTTTATAATTACCGTCTAACGTTTGGCGAATAGACCTAGGCGGGCTTATGAAACATCACCTGTCTTAACCCACCAAAGGTTATTTGAAGATACTTACTTTATTAGTGAGCCGCAAATAAAATGTCACGAAGTGGCCGAAATTTTGCGCGCGAACGATGACCGACTCAGCCCGCTTGGGTTTATTTGCTGTTATAGGGCGTTTTTTTCGTTAAGTTGTCTGAAAGAATGCGTATATTTTTTTACTTAGTTGTCCGATGTCTTTGTTTTGATTCATTGTATTATAGAAGTCATTGTTAATGGATTTGTCTACGAGTTGTCCGCCTGATATTTTAAGCAAATAGGGAAACCCTTTTTTGTCCTGAATGCTGTAGAGGGCATGAGAAATATATTTTTGTTCGTATTGGGATTTTGGAGTCTTGCCGTCCAAGTAAATTATTTTAATGTCTTTGCCAAGCATAGGTAATATTTTTGCTTCGATAAATAATTTGCTGTTCGTCCTGTTGTTATAACAGAAGAAGTTTGTGCCGTCAATGGTCTGCAAATATTGATTATACTTTTTAATAAATGAACGATGTTCAAAATAACCGAAAATAACAATTGGAATTAACAAAAGTAATAGAGGGGCAAGTAGCAAATAGAGTCCGATGCCAATGGCGAATAATAATGCTACCGTTGTCCACGCTGAGAAATGTCTGATCATACTTTGTCTGTCGTCCTAAAATGCCCTATAACTACTCGCTAAGTACACTTTATCCATTTGCAAACAGTTACAAACGACAATAAGTACTTGCAAGTGAATATAAATATAAGAAAAAGCAATTCATCTCAAAACAAAAATCCCGAAGCATTGCTTCGGGATTTTTTAAGTTCTGTGACCTTGAACTTGTTTCATGGTCTCATGAGATGTTGAATCCGCCAGCTGGCGGACAGCATGACGATTACAACGTTCCTCTCAAGGCCTGCTCTCTTTCAATGGATTCGAACAGGGCTTTAAAGTTACCGGCACCAAAACCTTTGGCTCCCATACGTTGAATAATTTCGTAGAACAAAGTAGGACGGTCTTCTACCGGTTTGGTAAAGATCTGTAATAAGTACCCTTCTTCATCGGCATCTACCAAAATAGATAATTTCTGAAGTTCTTTAATATCTTCTTTCATAATGTCCATGTGCACACCTAAGCGTCTTGGAATATCATCATAGTATGCTTGCGGAGGAGGAGGTAAGAACTCCACACCACGCGCTTTTAGTTCTCCTACAGTTTTAATGATATCATCGGTAGCCAATGCTAAATGCTGAACACCCGCACCTTCATAAAAATCAATATACTCTTCAATCTGCGATTTTTTCTTTCCTTCAGCCGGCTCATTGATCGGGAATTTAATACGACCATTACCGTTACTCATGACCTTACTCATTAAGGCAGAATACTCGGTTGTAATTTGCTTATCATCAAAACTTAAAAAGTTCACAAAGCCCATCACATCTTCATACCATTTTACAGTAGCATTCATCTGGTTCCAACCCACGTTACCAACCATGTGATCAATAAATTTCAATCCAACAGGTGCCGGATTGTAATCACTTTTCCATGGTTTAAAGCCCGGTAAGAACTCACCTTTGTAATTTTTACGTTCCACAAACATGTGAATGGTTTCTCCGTAAGTATAAATCCCGGCTCTCACTACTTCACCATGTTCATCTTTTTCAACGGTTGGTTCCATATACGATTTGGCGCCACGTTTCACGGTTTCTTCGTATGATTTGCGGGCATCTTCCACCCATAGAGCAATAACTTTCACGCCATCCCCATGCTTTTTCACATGCTCTCCAATAGGCGAATCGCTTTTTAAAGCGGTGGTTAATACAATACGAATCTTGTCTTGTTTCAGTACATACGATGTGCGATCCGTTAACCCTGTTTCTAATCCGGCGTATGCATAAGACTGAAACCCGAAAGCTGTTTTATAATAGTGTGCCGATTGTTTGGCATTACCTACATAAAACTCTACATAATCAGTTCCCAATAATGGTAAGAAGTCTTGTGCGCCTTCAAATATTTTTTCTAATCCGTATTCTACGTTTTTAATTTCTTTAGTTGACATATTCATTAATTAGTTAATTTGCCAATTCGACAATTAGTCAATTGACTGGGGTTTATAATATTTTTAATTTATCATTTTAATTGGCTAATTGACTCATCGTCATATTGCCTCATTAAACAGACCACATTGCCATATATAAAGCCCGTAGCTCTTGTCTGTTTTTATCTAATTTAGATTCCATGGAGTAGTTTTATTTCCGACAATTTATAGCTTATTTTTCAATTATCCAATTGGCTCATCGTCAAAATTATTCAACCCAACTTTTATAATATTTACCGTCATCAATGCTCATGGCATCTTCCGTAACTTTTAACGGACGAAAGGTGTCCACCATTACAGCTAATTCCTGGGTAACAGTTTGTCCTATACTGCGCTCCATGGCTCCCGGCGCAGGACCATGAGGAATACCTTTAGGATGCAAGGTAATATGCCCCTGTTCAATATTATTACGGCTCATAAAATCACCGTCTACATAATACAACACTTCATCACTATCAATATTACTGTGGTTATATGGCGCAGGAATTGCCTGCGGATGGTAATCGTATAAACGAGGCACAAAGGAACACACTACAAACGTTGAAGTTTCGAAGGTTTGATGCACCGGTGGTGGTTGATGTACTCGCCCGGTAATCGGTTCAAAATTATGAATGCTAAACCCGTATGGGAAATTGTAGCCGTCCCAACCAACAACATCAAAAGGATGAGTGGCGTAAACCACTTCATGTATCATCCCTTCTTTTTTGATCTTAATTAAAAAATCACCTTTTTCATCATACGTTTCTAATTCGGTAGGCAGTTTAAAATCACGTTCACAAAACGGAGAATGCTCTAATAACTGACCCGATGAACTTTTATAACGCTTTGGTGTATAATACGGAGCATACGACTCAACATAAAACAAACGGTTATCGCTGGTTTCAAATTCAATTTGATAAATCATTCCTCTTGGAATAATTAAGTAGTCACCATACTCAAAATGAATATTACCCATAAATGTTCTCAGTTTCCCTTTCCCTTTATGAATAAAGATCAATTCATCCGCATCCGCATTTTTATAAAAATAGTTGGTTAAACTTTTGGTTGGAGCTGCCAACCCAATTTGGCAGTCGCTGTTTAGCAAAACTGTTTTTCTGCTTTCTAAAAAATCAGCAGTAGGTTTTATCTCAAAGCCTTTTAATAATAAGGATTTGATGTTTTTATCAATGGCAATTTTTGGTTGCACAGAATAGCTCTTTAAAATTTCTTTTACCTGAGTTGGTCTGTGAATATGATAGGATAAAGAGGAGTGTCCGCTAAACCCTTCCGTTCCAAATAATTGTTCATAGTAAAAATTTCCCTGAGGAGATTTGAAAACCGTATGACGTTTTTGTGGAATATTTCCTAAGTGATGATAGATTGGCATAGAATAGATTTAATTATTTAAGAAGTTTGGCATTGACATGAACGGTTTCGTCCATTTTAAGAGTTTGATTAGGAACAGTAGCAGTGGCATCAAAAGCAATAACAACTCTGAACTGAATATTGTCCTGAAAAATAAAATCCTTGATGTTCACATCATTCAGATCCAGCGACGCGCTGGTAGCACCTGTTGGAAAAGAAGATTTGCTGGCCACCAGTTGTTCCCCAACTGTAGCCGCTTTAATATATATAGTAACTGATTTCAGAAAGTCCAGATTAGCACCACTTCCGGATACAGATACATCAAACTTCGTCATTTTGATCTGATCAATTAAGCTCTGTGCGGTTTTTTGAGCACTGAATGTCGATGATTGTTGTGTGGGCACATTGGGCGTTACAAACTCCACAGATGTTGTAGGAGAATTTACGGCAATGCTGCTCGAAGGAATCGATAAATTGGTAGAGTAAGTAATATCAAATTCGGTTAATTTATCCACTTCTTTTTTCTTGCACGATATACTAAATCCAAGCAGGGCAAACAATAAGCACAGGCTGATGACTTTTTTCATATAACAGGAGAATTAAATTTTATTTAAAGATAAATTATTTTTTATGATTTCCGCTAAATTAGGACGTAATCTGCTTTTATAAACCGATAAAGATTCCTCCCCTTTTTTAATTCGCCCTTTCCTCAATTCGCGCTGTTTTTCAATAGGTAAGGCTGCAATTTCCTGACATTTGGGAGTACAGCACCCCTGCATTTTATCGGCACAGTCATCACATTGTATAAATAATAAATGGCAATCATCATTTTTACAGTTCACATGTGTATCGCATGGTTTGCCGCATTGATGGCAATTGGATAATACATCTTCGGTAATACGTTCTCCTATCCGTTCATCAAACACAAAATTCACGCCCCTGAATTTACTTTCCAGACCAAGCTCCTTCACTTCTTTGGCATATTGTATAATACCGCCCTGCAAGTGATTTACATCCTTAAATCCCTGATGTTTTAAATAAGCACTGGCTTTTTCGCAGCGGATACCTCCGGTGCAGTACATAATCACTTTTTTATCTTCCTGGCCTTTTAAATGTTCCACAACCAAAGGAAGTTCCTCTCTGAATGTATCAGCGTCAGGGCAAAAAGCCTTGTCAAAACGACCCACTTCGCTTTCGTAGTGATTACGCATATCCACCACTATCGTATCAGGATCTTCAATAGCCTTATTAAACCCTTCGGCATTCAGGTAGGTTCCCGTATTGGATGCATCAAAATCAGGATCATTGATACCATCCGCCACTACTTTCTCTTTAACCTTAATAATCAGTTTATAAAACGATTTACCGTTACCATCAACCGCAATCTTAAAAGGAATTTGATCAAAGCGTTGATCACTATATAATAGTTCTTTAAATTTTCCCCAGTTATCTTTAGGAACACTCATTTGAGCATTGATACCTTCATGAGCAATGTATATTCTTCCAAAACAGTTCAAATCTGTCCATTGGATAAATAAATGATCTCTTAATTCTTTAGGATTCTCAATTTTTACATATCTGTAAAAAGAAAAAGTAATACGCTCAATTTTTTCCTGAGCTAAACGAAGCTTTAGTTCGTCCTTGTTAATTCGGTTTCTTAATTCTGGCATTTTCATAATAGATATAATTGCAGGTTATACTATATTCAATAACTAATTAGATGATGAGTTAATTTAGATGATGAATTGTGGTTTGATATCACTCAGGCTTCATCCTAATTATCTAATTAACACATTGTCTAATTGTCTAATTATTCTTACGTTTGCAAAGGTAGTAAAAACTAAACGACCAGAGGAAACACTTTTTCTGATTTTTAGTAAGTCTAAGGAACTAAAACGCATTTATGATGTACAATAAAGAAGATAAGATTTTGATCATTGGTGCCGGAGGGCAGATAGGAATTGAATTAACGCAGGAATTAAGTTTGTTATACGGTTCCAGTAATGTGATTGCCGCCGATGTAAAGCCCATTCCGGCGTTGGAAGTTAATCCCTTCGAAAAGCTGGATGTATTGGATAAAGACGCTTTACTGAATGTGGTCAAAAAACACGATATCTCTCATATTTATCTTTTAGCCGCTTTACTATCCGCTACAGGAGAACAAAACCCTATGTTTGCCTGGAAATTGAATATGGAAGGCTTGTTTAATGTTCTGGATCTCGCTAAAGAGAAGCACATTACCAGAGTTTACTGGCCCAGTTCCATAGCCGTTTTTGGCCCTACCACCCCAAAAGTAAATACCCCGCAATATACCATTATGGAACCATCCACGGTGTATGGCATTAGTAAGCAGGCAGGGGAGCGTTGGTGCGAGTGGTATTTCCATAAATTCGGGGTCGATGTCAGAAGTTTAAGATATCCCGGCTTAATTGGCTGGAAATCAGCACCTGGTGGAGGAACCACAGACTATGCCGTGCATATTTTCCATCAGGCCCTCAAAAACAAGACCTACGAATGTTTTTTAAGTGCAGATACGGCATTACCAATGATGCACATGGAAGACGCGATCAGAGCTACCATTGAGATTATGCATGCTCCGGTAGAACAGATAAAAATAAGAGGTTCCTATAATCTGGCCGGCATTAGCTTTACCCCTGAACAAATTGCTTCCGAAATCAGGAAACATATTCCGGATTTTACAATTACCTATAAGCCCGACTTCCGGCAAACCATTGCCAATAGCTGGCCTCAAAGTATTTTAGAGGATGAAGCGAAAAAGGATTGGAATTGGTCGGCTAAATACACACTTTCGTCTTTAGTAGACAATATGTTGGCAAATTTGGCATAAAAAATGCTTTCAAAACTGTAACTATTCTTTTGCTATAATCGTAGAAGAAGGGTGAGGTTTAAACAAATTAGTTAATCATCGTTAATTTTGGGTGTTTAGTCTAATTTTTGAGAAAAACTACAAGAATATTACATAATTTAGTAAAAGATATTGCCTATGAAAAAAATATATTTAATACTGATTTTTTTGGTTTATCAGATAAGCCGTGGTCAGTCCCAATCCTACGAACTTGGGGGAGCGACAGGGAAGGATACCATTAACTTAATTGACGCTTTGGGTAAGAAACAAGGTAAATGGATTATTAAGGGGAAACACAAGCCGGGCACTTGTTTTGCTCCTGAACAAAAAATTGAAGAAGGAAAGTATGCAGATAACCGTAAAATAGGCAAATGGTTAGAGTATTACTGCAATGGGAACATGAAAAATCAACTGACTTTTCAAAATGGACGCCCTGATGGATATGCTATTATG
>JACQAK010000116.1 GCA_016194985.1 Bacteroidota bacterium | reverse complement strand
TGCCGACTCGTTGCAAGAGGGTACAACATATCTGTATGATGGCGGAATTCAAAAAATTATCATGTTTAGTCCTTTCACTAACAATGATACAATGAGAGTGTTTAGCGCTTACAATGGGGGACTGAGTGTCTTTTCTAAACAAATAAACCAAACAACATTTTTACCAAATAGTTCTGTTCCGGTAAATATCGACGTTGTAAATGCATGTTATGTATACAATAACAAATTGTATATAGGTGGTATGTATCTTAGTCAGCCATGCCTACTTGAAAGTACCGATGGACGAACATTTACACCCGTTTCAGGATTTAATGCCGGCTTTTTTCCTCAATATAGCTACATAAATAATATCACCTCCTATAATAATCAGTTGTATTACAGTATTAACTTATCGTCTAATGATTTTTATATTTATAGATATGATAACTCCAGTCACATTCTCGTTCAATCTTCCGGAGGGTATGAATATGTAAGATCCATGACTACTTTTAAAAACATGCTTTTTGTATCAACCGGTAAAAACGACATGAGTGTTTTATCAAACATCTATGTACTAGATGGCCCCGGAAATGTTGACACCTCAGCCAAACAATTTGGATATCAGGACGTTGATGGAAATTTATTAGAACTAATAACCAATAGCGACAGTTTATATTTTGTTGGCAATAAAGGGACTTTTCAGGCATCCAGATCAATAAATAATTCATTAAGCACATCCAGATTACAACTTATTGATCGCTATATTAATATTGCCAAATTAAATTCTCCGATTGCCTCTTTCAATTACAATAACAACCAAATTTGTTTAAATGCCAACGAAACATTTACAAGCACAAGCCAAAACACAGATTCGCTACATTGGTTGTATGATGGCACTTATTATTCTTCCAGCCCTGGTGCAAGTGCGTGGATGAATATTCATTTCCCAACTACAGGCACGCATACCGTTGGCTTAGTGGCATTTGGTGGAAACCTAACTGATACGTTTAATCTTTTTGTAACGGTATATGATATGACTATTTCTATTGCTGCTACCAGAACTTTGGTTTGTCTGGCAAGTAATGTGAGTGGTTCATCGGTGTTAACACAAACAGTAACTGGTGGTATTGGAGCCATTACCTACGACTGGAAACAAGTATATCCTCCGATCATTAGTGTAGGAAGTGGTAGTTCGTATACTTACACTCCCGGTTCATGGGGTTCTACGTATGGGTTCTTTGTCGTTGCAACAGATATTCACGGATGCTCAGTAGCCAGTAACACGGTTAATATTACCACAAATCCGTTGTGGGACATAGAAGTATATGCGCAAAGTGGAAGTTCTCCAACAATAACTCCGGTTTCCGGAAATGTGGTTTTATATAAATATGAGCCCTACTTAGGTAAATTTGACTCTGTTACGTATTTACCAACTAACAGTATAGGGTATACTTATTTTCCGTCAGTAGATGATGGAGACTATATTTTGCAGGCAATTCCTTCAGCATCGTCATTACAAATTTCATATTATGGTAATAATGCAGTTATGTGGAAAGATGCTACACCATTTACTCATACTTGTGCTAACCCAACTACCAATACCATCAATGTTATTCCTTTGGAAAATATTGGAACGGGCTCCGGACAGTTAAGCGGAAACATTTACGGAGTTCTTGGTTTTGGGCAACGTATGGCTAATGACGAATTCAAACCTTTAATCCCAGGAACCCCGATTGGAGGTATTGTTGTAAAAGGTGGCAGAAATCCGGGAGGTCAAATGTTTGTACAAACAACTACTGATGGAAATGGACAATATACTTTATCCAACATCCCTACCAGTGCCACTGACGACTATTTTATTATGGTGGATATTCCTGGATTGGATACCAATGGCACATACCATCGCCATATCACAGGCAGTAATACAATGATCACCGGATTAGACTTCACCATTGACTCTATGTACATTAATCCAATAGACGATATCGTAACTTCTGTAGCCAATGCTTCTGAGATTTTAAATAATGAGATCAAATTATATCCAAACCCTGCAAAAAACAATGCCAATCTCCAGTTTGAGTTAATTAGTCCTGCCACTGTAAAAGCTGATCTATTTGATATGCTGGGCCGAAATGTGGAAACGATCATTCCCGAAAACAATTATGTAAATGGGCAATACAAAAAGCAGATCAATACGTCGCCGCTTCATTCGGGAATTTATTTCATAAAATTAAAAGTAAATAGTTCAGAAACTGTTATTAAATTAATCATAACTAATTGATTTTTAACAATTCCAAGAGCCTAACTAATGTATTAGTTAGGCTTTTTTATTTACATTTGGGTATCTTAATTTAATTATTTTTCATGAAAAAACTTTTATTTAGCTTTTTAGCCACACTTTCTATTTTCAGCTTTACCAATCCTATTCAGGCACAATGTTCTTTAGATCAGGTGGGTGCCCCTAATTATTCTACAACCTGTGTTTTATCGGATATGGCAGCTGCTCCGGGAGGAACTGTATATGTAGCATCCTACAATACCACTTTAACGAAGTTCTTTTTACATAGTGCTGTCACCACCGGCAGCTGGACTCCT
This sequence comes from Bacteroidota bacterium, assembly GCA_016194985.1. Taxonomy (GTDB): domain Bacteria; phylum Bacteroidota; class Bacteroidia; order B-17B0; family Aurantibacillaceae; genus UBA4416. Next base: position 5,896 of record JACQAK010000116.1, on the reverse strand, counting down.
GTCGCATCACTTTCATCATCACTTGCTATAAAGCCGGTTGTTAATGTTAATAAAGTAAATGGCAAAGTATATGTTTTTATACGAAACGAAAGTGCCGGAAAGCTGGGTGAAGTATATTACCTATCCGGAGGCTCATTAATTCAGCTTGGTACAGCGGTATCCGGTTCTAATATTGTATCAGATCTTTCGATAGCCTTTAATTCTTTGGGTGAAGAATATGTAGCCTACACGGATGTTACAGCTGGAAATAAATCCACTGTAAAAAAATGGAACGGTTCTGCCTGGGTGGCTGTAGGAACAGGTACTGTATCGGCTGGTGCAGCTTATTATAATTCCTTAATGATTGATAATGCCAATAATCCTGTATTAGCGTATCAGGATGGAACATCCAGTAACCAAACCAGAGTCATGAAATTCAATGGTTCTACCTGGACGTCTATTGGCCTTTTAGGAACAAGCACTACCAATTGCAAATTAAAATCAGCAAATAACAGCAGTAATTATTATGTGGGATATACTGAAACAACAGGCGGCGGTGTTGTTCAGGTATATAATGGTTCTACATGGAGCGCGCTTGGTTCTGCCGTTACAAATTTAAGTTCTACAGCCAATTCATTCGATCTGGAATTAGATCCGAACGATAACCCTACATTTACTGCTATTTTAAGCACACCTCCTTATCCAGTGGCTTATAAATATGTTGGTGTTCCTACCTGGAGCACTTCTGTTTCCGGTTATTTAACCAGTTCTACCTGTGTCAGCACCAATGTTGCTTTTGACGCTGTAGGAAGTCCGTACTATTTTTATGTTGATCAAACCAACAACAACGGGTTGAATGTTAAAACTCTTACAGCTCCTGTGTCAATTTTATCACAACCTGCATCTCCAACAGTATGTAATGGGTTCTTAGGATCTATTAATATAAGCTCCAGCGGATCGCCTACCCGTCAATGGCAGGTATTAACAGCCGGAAATTTCACAAATATTGCCGGAGAAGTTAATCCATCCATGAACTATACAGCAACTCCCGGCTTTCAGTATTACCGTTGTGTATTAAATGCGGGTTGCAAAAATATTATATCAAACACATCTACTGTAACTGTAAAAACATTAAGTGTTAGCACAACGTTTACAAACCCTACCTGTTTCAATACAGGAAATGGAGCCATTAGTGCCTCTATCAGTGGGGGAACAACTCCCTACACTTACACCTGGAGTCCGGTTGGAGGTAATGCGGCAACAGCCTCTTCTTTATACTGGAACACCTATACATTAAATGCAAGCGATTTAATGGGCTGTGCCATATCAACCGTTGTTACCTTAACATCGCCTCCATCTATTAATACTTCCTTTTCCGGAAATATGACTATCTGTAGTGGTGCTAATACATCTCTTACTATAACAGCATCCGGAGGAAGTCCGGGCTATACCTATAGCTGGACCCCCGGAGGAAGTTTAAGTTCAACCACTTCATCCGTAGTAACAGCTTCTCCTGGAACATCGCAAACATATAACGTAACGGTAACAGATGCTATAGGCTGTACTGCAACAAATACAGTAATGGTGAATGTAAACACACCTCCTACTATCTCTTTATCATCGAGTCCAAGCACCATTTGTAATGGTAACTCAAGTACCTTAAATGTAACAGGAGCTGATACTTACATTTGGATGCCAGGAGCTATGACCTCAACAGCGCCGGTTGTTAGCCCTACTACTACAACCATATATACGGTTACTGCTACAAATACATTAACGGGCTGCTCTACTACCAATACAACAAGTATAATTGTTAATCCATTACCAACAGTGAGTGCCGGGCCATCAAGAACATTAACCTGTGCCAATACCTCTACCACATTAGCTGGGTCAACGACGGGTGGCGTAACCTATAGTTGGACTGGACCAGGAATAGTTTCAGGCTCTACAACACTTAACCCCACCATTAATGTAGCCGGAACATATAGCCTCACAGTAACATCAGCAGCTGGTTGTACAGCCGGACCATCAGCGGTTACTGTTTCTCAAAATACAACACCTCCTTCGCCAACAGCAAGTTCGGGTGGAACAATTACATGTACTACCTCCACAGTAGCCTTAACCGGAGGACCTGCTTCCGGCGTTACCTATCAATGGACAGGGCCTGGATTTAGCGGAGGAACCACTTCTCAAAATGCAGTTGCAAACTCCGCCGGTACATTTACATTAACAGTAACGGGTGCTGTAAATGGATGTACCAATACAGCGGTAACAAGTGTTTTACAAAACACAACCACTCCAACAGTATCTGCCACTACCTCCACAAGTTCTATTTGCGCAGGATCTACAACAACACTAAGTGCAACCGGGGTTGGAGTGAATACCTATAATTGGAATCCGGGAAATTTATCCGGCTCTACACAAATTTTATCGCCTGCCTCTACCACCATTTATACCGTAACCGGTACCAATACCTTAACAGGTTGTTCGGCCTTTGCCAACGTTACTGTGACTGTTAATACACTTCCCACCATAAATGCAGGTCCAACAAAATCCATTACCTGTGCCAGTACTTTTACAACCACAAGCGGAAGCAGTGTTGGCGGCGTTAGCTATAACTGGACCGGATCCGGAATTGTTTCAGGTTATACAACAGCCAATTGTAATGTTAATGCGCCTGGTATCCTGAGCGTTTATGCAATTTCTGCTCAGGGATGTGCTTCACCAATAGCAACTGTATCAATTGTTCTTAACAATACACCTCCATCAGTAAGTGCCGGTAACTCGGGTTCTATAACCTGCAGTTCTCCTACCGTTTCATTAAACGGAACACCGTCTACGGGAGTTACCTATTTATGGTCAGGACCTGGTGTTATCGGCTCAACGACTACACAAAATACAAGTGCCAATAGTGCGGGAACCTATACATTAAAAGTTACCAGTACGGTAAATAGCTGCACAAATTCGGCAGTTACAGCAGTTACTCAAAATACAATAAGCCCTGCGGTATCATCATCCGTTACTAATACATTAACCTGTATTACCAATACCGTAAATGCTATTGTGTCTACCACCACATCTCCTGTTGCTTATACATGGTCTGGAGCAGGTATTACTTCAGGAAATGGTACTGCTACCATCACTGTAAATTCAGGAGGTGTTAAAAATTATACAGTTACAAATACAAATAATGGTTGTTCAGTTTCTGGCAGTGTTTCTGTGATCCAAAATACAGTTGCTCCAATAGCAAATGCATCAAATTCTACTACATTAACTTGCACAACTACAACAGCAACGTTATTAGGAACCGGAGGAGGAACTTACAATTGGAGCGGTCCCGGAATAATTTCTGGTTTTACAACATCTTCTCCAATAATTAATTTACCTGGTTGTTATAATTTAACTGTAACAAATGTAATTAACGGATGTATTTCTACGGCAACTACTTGCATTTCTCAAAACACAGTAACTCCAATTGTCAATGCTGGTGGAAATCAGATTTTAACTTGCGCATCCCCAACAGTTACATTAATTGGATCCGCAACTCCATCAAGCTGCACTCCTGTGTGGACTGGTGGTGTAATTTCTGGAGCTAATTCATTCACTTCTACCACATCAACAGTGGGAGATTACACTTTGAGTGTTACTAATCCTGCTAATGGGTGTTCTGCTTTATCAATCGTTAGTGTTCTTATTGATATATCTATTCCAACAGTTACTGTCTCAACAAATTCTTCAACTCTTTCTTGTTTTAATCCAACAGTATCGATCTCCGCTTCAACAACAGCTTCTCCTGTTAGCTATGCATGGACCCCAACACTTGGTATAAGTCCGGGAACAGAAAATACATCTAATCCTGTTTTTACCAATGCAGGCAGTTATAGTTTAACTGTAACCAATACACTAAACGGCTGTTCAAATAGCGATAATGTTACAATTTTATCAGATATGACTGCGCCTGTTATAAGTGCTTCAGCCTCTCCTTCTGTAATCTGTGCCGGAAATTCAACAACATTAACAGCCAGCGGAAGTGTTATAAATAACTATGTATGGACTCCGGGAAATTTAAATGGAGCTCAGCAAATCCTTTCCCCATCTGCCAATACATCCTATAGTGTAGTTGCCACAAATACAATCAATGGCTGTAGTACTACTGAATCCGTTTCGGTTATTGTCAATTCAGCTGCTCCTATATCTGTGAATGGTAACACATTAATCTGTAAAGGATCCACAAGTAACCTAACTGCCAGTGGGGCAACATCATATACATGGAATACAGGAGCTAATACAGCCTCTATAAGTGTTACGCCTTCTGTCACCTCTACGTATACGGTTATGGGAGATAATGGTGCCGGTAGTTGTGTGGCCTCGTTAACTACTGTTGTTTCTGTCATCTCATCTAAAGACATCAGCGGTACAATAACCAGTACTGCAGGTGCCACCGGCGGCGACGTGATTTTATACAAATATACTCCGGGTTTAAGTCATTGGGACTCTGTTACAACAGTTCCTTTTACTGGTTCTTATTTGTTTACCAATATTGATAGTTCGCAATATGTGGTAAGGGCAATTCCTACAGCCACCAATATTCAGGTAACATACGGGGCAAGTTCTACCAGTTGGCAAAATGCCACCGTTATTACTCATGGCTGTACTAATAACTCCACTCAAAATATTGATTTAATTGCTCTTCAAAACATTGGTACCGGCCCGGGTGTATTAACCGGTACTATTACCGAAGCGTATGGTTATGTTCGAAGAATGAATGACGAATTCAGACCTTTAGTTCCGGGAACCCCTATTGGTGGTATTGTTGTAAAAGGTGGTAAAAATCCGGGAGGACAGATGTTTGTTCAAACAACAACTGCTTCAGACGGAACCTATACCCTAACCGGATTACCATTGAATACCGGATCTGATAGTTACTTTGTATTTGTTGATATCCCGGGTTTAGATACCAATGGTACTTATCATGTTGTTATTACATCCACAAATACAGAAATTGATCACCTGAATTTCAATGTCGATTCTATGTATATTAATCCTCTTGGAAATATAACAGCTATCTCACAGGAAAATAGCTTGCTGGAAAATAAGATCATGCTATTCCCTAATCCTGCAAGACATTACGCTACTATACAATATGAATTAATACAAGCTGCCAACGTACAAATCGACCTGTATGATGTGATTGGAAATAAGGTAAGATCTATTGTTCCTAATGCTTACCAGCCAAAAGATAAATACCATCACTCTGTTCATTTGGAAAATTTGAGTTCAGGGATTTATTTTATAAAGATGAAAATCAATTCTTCTGAAAGCACTATCAAATTGATTATCAGTGAATAAACAGTAATATCCTTATTGATTTTTAAAACCCGGTTACAAAAAGTAATCGGGTTTTTAATTAAAACAATATTCGGTTTTTAACAAAAACAGTCTTTAGAAATTAACTAAAAAATACAACTTAGTCGTCTAAAAAGATTAGATTATCGATGCTTTTATATGATAAATCAATGTAAAATAGATTAAATTATTCGAAAAAAAATCTATATTTTTGATTTTCACAATTTTTTACGTTTTAACTAATTATACCATATAGCGCATGAAAAAAGATTACTCTTTAATCAAGACAATCCAAACAGGAAAAATTTATCGAATTTTATCCTTAACATTTCTTTTAGCTGTTACTTCATTGCGTTTAAGTGCGCAATATTGCACTCCTTCTTTTGTTTCAGGCTGCACAGGAAATGACGTCATTAGTTCATTTACCTTAAAATCTATCGTAAACCCTTCCGGATGCTCTTCCGGAGGTTATGGAGACTACACCTCTATTTCTGCTCCAACGTTATATATCGGACAGACGTATCCTGTAACCATCAGCACCATATATGGTACTGCAGCTGTGGCTATCTGG
>JACQAK010000121.1 GCA_016194985.1 Bacteroidota bacterium | reverse complement strand
CTTCAGGATTTTAGAAAAAGTCATAACTATACGGTAAAAAATGAAGCCATAGATCCAAACCTAATGCGTTTATCCAAGATAGAGGATGATATGCTAAAAGTGGAATTAGATGAGAAAATTCTGGCAGAGCTTCAACAAAATATTATCAAAAATAAAAGTATTGATACTTATCAGCTTATTTCATTGATATCCGGTACCGAATATGAAAGTGCGATAAAAGAATATACACAAAGTATTCAAAAGCTATTACTTGAAAAAGAAGACCTTTTATATATGGTTACTCCTAATAGTGAGAATGTAAAACAAATCAATTTCAATATCGAAACCCAAAAAAAGCTATTGATAGAAACCATTAATGCGGTTCGTTTAAAATACAAATCAAGATATACAAGCCTCACTCAAAAATATTCTGAATATAAAAGTAAGAATGTTAATAATCCGGATGAAGACCTTGAGCATTCCAGATTAATGCGTTTGTTTAGTATTAGCGAAAAATACTATACCATGTTACTTGAAAAGAAAACAGAATTCTCTATCTCAAAAGCTGGTTTTGTTTCTCAAAATGTTATTTTAGAAGAAGCTATTAACGACGGAGCCTGGGTATCACCAAATAAAAAAATGGCCATTATCGTGGCTCTGTTAGTAGCGATGTTATTATCATTGCTATTAGTATTCATTCGTTATTTCTTGCATGATAAAATCACTTCCATTAATGATGTCGTAAATAATATTGATGCATCTATTTCTGTCTTAGGAATAGTGCCTAATTATGAAAGCGATGTTCCTGTTTCTCAATTAGTCGTTGACAAAAATCCTAAATCTCAGATTTCTGAAGCATTCAGAAGTATTCGATCTAATCTAAACTTTATTAATAATGGTGATGGTCCAAAAATTATAGCTGTAACTTCATCTATATCCGGAGAAGGAAAAACATTTGTATGTTTAAACATTGCCGGTATTTTGGCCTATACTGGCAAAAAGGTTATTCTACTGGATTTAGATATGCGAAAACCTAAGATTCACAAAGGCTTTGGTGTTTCAAATGATTCGGGGATGAGTACAATTTTAACGGATATGACCCCTACCAAGGATTGTATTAATAAAAGTCATTTCCCTAATCTGGACTATATAACAGCCGGACCTATTCCGCCTAATCCATCCGAACTAATTATTAGTGACAGATTAAATGTACTAATAGAAGAATTAAAATTATCATACGACTATATTGTATTTGATAATCCTCCCATAGGACTTGTAACAGACGGAATTACTACTATTCAAAAAGCAGACTTTCCGATTTATGTATTCAGAGCGGATTATTCGAAAAAAGCTTTTGTTCAGATTTTAGATAAATTAATTAATGAAGGCAACATTAAAAACCTATCTATGATCTTAAATGGAGTTGATACGAATCGTTCCTCATACGGCTATAAATATGGATACGGTTATGGATACGGATATGGCTATGGAAATGGCTATTACTCGGATGATAAAGTTGAAAAAACGAAGGGATTATCAAAATTATGGAAGTAATTAAAACGAAAATAGAAGGTTTATTAATTATTAAACCACGTGTATTTGCTGATGCAAGAGGGTATTTTTTTGAAAGTTACAACGAAGGCGTTTTTAAAGCCAATGGAATAACTGTAAATTTTGTTCAAGATAACCAATCTTTATCAAGTACCGGGGTATTAAGAGGATTGCATTTTCAGGCACCTCCTTTTGACCAAGGAAAGCTGGTAAGAGTAATTACAGGTGCCGTTTTGGATATAGCTGTAGATATCAGAAAAAATTCTCCAACATATGGAGAACATATAGCTATTGAATTAACGGAAGAAAACAAAACCATGTTTTATATCCCTCCAGGATTTGCCCATGGTTTTTTAACATTACGTGACAATACTATTTTTTCATATAAGTGTACAAATTTATATAACAAAGAATCTGAAGGAACTGTGCTGTGGAATGATGCAGATTTAAAGATAAACTGGAATGTAACAAACCCTGTTTTATCCGAAAAGGATATTGCAGGAACTCCTTTCAAAGATTTTGTGAGCCCTTTTTAAAATGACTTTCTTTCAAAATAACATTTTACTATTTATAGTAATAACTATTGGCATTACCTTCATATTTTCAGTAGTTATTAATTCTATATTATTGAAGTTTTCGCAAACGCTTGGTATCAGGCAACATTCCACTCAAAAAGAAATCCGATGGAATCCTACAATCAGACCATCTGTAGGAGGCATTTCTTTTTTTGTTATTTTCCTGATCACATTTATCATTTTAAATTTTATAAATAATTTACTACCCCTTCATTATAATAACCTAAAGATTGTAGGAGTTTTTATTGTTTGTACCATTGCCTTTTTAATGGGCTTAGCAGATGATGCCTATAATACACAACCTCTATTGAAATTTATCGCCCAATTAATCTGTGGTTTGGTCTTATATTTTACCGGAACAAAAATTAATATTTTTACAAATGAAGCATTTAACTTTGGATTAACGCTATTTTGGGTCATAGGCTTAATGAACTCCGTTAATATGTTGGATAATATGGATGGTATTACAACGATTGTATCAATAGTGGTGTTAATCTTTGTGATTGCTTTAAATTCCAATTTAAATCTTATTCTTACCCCTTTACCAATTTTAAGTTTGGGGATCTTAGGAGCATTATTAGGCTTTTTAGTATACAACTGGCATCCTGCCAAAATGTTCATGGGAGACACCGGTAGTCAGTTTCTGGGTGCATTTTTATCTGTAGTTGGAATTGACTATTGCTGGAATTCATTTTCTTTAATCAGCAATTCATGGTTTTATGTAAATCCGATCTTAATGGGTTTTTTATCGGTAGCTTTGGTCTTTATATTACCTATTACTGACACCATCACGGTTAGTATTAACCGAATCAGCCGAGGGCAATCTCCCTTTGTTGGTGGAAAAGACCATACAACTCATCATTTATTTTTTAGAGGTATTACCGAAAAAAGAATTGCCATTTTATTTTGCGGTATTGGGTTAACCGGATTAGCCTTAGCGCTTAATCAAATATTAAATTATCAACTAAATTGGTTAATAGTTTCTATTACATTTTGTACTATCACTTTCGTATCTTTATATCTAAATACGATTATAAAAAGAAAGTGACCGTCTCCGTTTGGATATTAAAATTATTTCGCGAACCATCTCCTTTATACAAAAAAACGTATGTGAGTCTTGGTGCATGGCTGATTATTGCCATTTTAATTAAAACCCTTTCTTTTCATCCTGATTTATCTTTTCCGGATTATTCTGATTCCAATTTTAAAGTATTAGGCCTAAATATTCCAACAAATTTGGAGTTTGCAGGAGAACGTGTTCCTCAAAATGACTATGAAATTAAGGAAAGTCTGGAAAAAGAGTTCTTCGCCAATAAATCATGGAAAAATTCTTCATTAGCGCTATTTGTTAAAGCCCGAAAATGGTTCCCTCTCATAGAACCTATTCTAAAAAAAGAAGGCGTTCCTGATGACTTTAAATATGTTGCCATTATTGAGAGCCATTTATCCAACGTGGTATCACCCGTTGGAGCTTCCGGTTTTTGGCAATTAATGCCGATAACAGCCCAGCACTATGGATTAACCGTAAATAGCGAAATAGATGAACGTTTGGATGTTGAAAAGGCCACTGTAGTAGCTTGCAAACATTTTAAAGACGCCTATAACTATTTCAATAACTGGACATTATCGGCAGCAGCTTATAATGTTGGAATTGGTGGTATTCAAAATGCCTTAAAAAAACAAAACACCAATAATTATTATGATCTCTTGCTCAATGAAGAAACAGGAAGCTTTATCTATAGAATACTGGCCTATAAAACACTACTCTCTAACCCTACCCACTTTGGCGTAAAAAATAAATTACAAAAATCAGGTGGATTTCCTGCATTTAAAATAGTAAAAGTAGATTCCTCCATAACCAATTTACCGGCTTTTGCCAAACATGTTAATACCAATATCATAGTTTTAAAAACATTTAATCCCTGGTTGATCGGAGAAAAATTAGATAACCCTGAGAAAAAAATATATCAATTTAAAATACCAAAAAACAAAAACATCGATTTAAGTGTTTACTTTAATGATGTCTTTCCTCAGAAATCATCCACAGATACTATACTTGCAAAACCAATAGAAACAGACTCGTTAAAAACAGTAACAGATACTTTAAAAAAATAAACCAAAGAGATATTAGACAAAGAGACAACAGATCATAAAAAATCCTGTATCAAATAATCTTGATTCCCTTAAGTCCCTCAAAAAATGGAAGACGAACAAATAGAAGTGATAGGAGCCAGAGCTCACAATTTAAAAGATATTTCCCTGACCATACCACGCAATAAGCTGGTAGTATTAACCGGATTAAGCGGAAGCGGAAAATCATCATTAGCCTTTGATACCATCTATGCCGAAGGGCAACGCCGTTACATCGAAAGCTTTTCGAGTTATGCACGTCAATTCCTTGGCAATATGGAACGTCCTGATGTCGATAAAATATCAGGGTTAAGTCCGGTGATCTCCATCGAACAAAAAACAGTTAACAAAAATCCCCGTTCAACTGTAGGAACCATTACAGAAATATACGACTTTCTTCGTTTGCTATTTGCCCGTTCAGGAGAAGCTTATTCTTATGTAACCGGAGAAAAAATGGTGCGCTACAGCGATGATCAGATCATTGAGCTGATTCTCGAAAAATATAAAGGCAAGAAAATAAATCTATTAGCTCCTGTGGTGAAAGGTCGCAAGGGGCATTACCGCGAATTGTTTGAAGACGTTCGAAAAAAAGGATTCAATAAAGTTCGTATTGATGGCGTTATTGAAGATATTAAACCTAAGATGCAGGTTGATCGATATAAAATTCATGACATTGAAATCGTTATTGATCGCCTGGAGATTACAAAAGATATCAAGCCGCGTTTGTATCAATCCCTTCAAACAGCCATGAAGCAAGGCAAAGGAACCATCATGGTATTGGAACATGAAGAAGAAGTTGCTAAAACTAAAAAGAAAACAACATCCGCTTTTGGTTTTGGAAAAGTTCAGTTCTTCAGCCGTTCTTTGATGTGTCCTACTTCCGGCATTTCATACGACGAACCGGCTCCAAATTTATTTTCCTTTAACTCACCTTATGGTGCCTGTCCGCATTGCAACGGATTAGGTGTTGTGTCTGAAGTTGATATTACTAAAATTGTTCCAAACCAAAGCATTTCCATTCGAAAAGGAGCCATTGCCCCACTCGGCCCTGCAAAAGGAATATGGGTATTCAAACAAATAGAAGCAATTGGTGAGAAATATAAATTTACATTAGATACTCCGTTTGAAGATATACCTGAAGAAGCCGTTAATATTTTATTGAATGGTACTGAAGAATTATTTACCATAAAATCAGACACCAACTCTAATGGCTACAGTTCAGCTTTTGACGGCATTGCTACACATATTTCCCGGCAGGCAGAAGAAGATCCTTCTCCAGCCATGTTACGATGGGTAGAAGGCTTTACCAATAAAATTAACTGTTCGGTTTGTAATGGCACCCGCTTAAAAAAAGAAGCGCTTTATTTTAAAATTGACGGAAAAAATATTTCAGAATTATCTGAAATGGATATTAATATTCTGGGAGATTGGTTCAAAGGCATTGAAAAACGCTTAACCAAAGACCAAAACGTTATTGCCAAAGAAGTACTAAAAGAGATAAGAACCCGAATCGGTTTTTTATTAGAAGTAGGATTAGATTATGTGACCCTGAATCGTTCCTCTAAAACCCTTAGTGGTGGAGAAGCACAGCGGATCCGGTTAGCTACACAAATTGGTTCACAATTAGTGGGTGTATTATATATATTAGATGAGCCTAGTATAGGGCTGCATCAACGTGATAATATGCGTTTAATTGAAGCTTTGAAAAATCTGCGCGATGTTGGCAACAGTGTATTAGTGGTGGAACATGACAAAGATATGATCATTGAAAGTGATTATGTTATTGACATTGGTCCGGGAGCAGGCATTCATGGTGGAAGAGTGGTTGCGGCAGCACCTCCCAAACAAATGCTGAAATTTAATACGGTAACTGCAGATTATATTACGGGTAAAAGAAACATTGAAATTCCTAAAGAGCGAAGAAAAGGAAATGGCAAAAAACTAGTATTAAAGGGCTGCACAGGGCATAATCTCAAAAATGTGACTATTGAAGTTCCTCTAGGAAAATTTATATGCGTTACAGGTGTAAGTGGTAGCGGTAAATCCAGTTTAATTAATGAAACCCTTTACCCTATTTTAAGTAATCATTTCTATAATTCCGAAAAGCGTCCCCTACCCTATAAGTCATTTACCGGAATAGAACATATTGATAAAGTAATTGACATTGATCAATCTCCTATTGGACGTACACCGCGGAGTAATCCTGCTACTTACACTAATGTATTCTCTGATATCAGAACCTTATTTTCTGAATTACCGGAAGCAAAAATCAGAGGTTACAAACCAGGAAGATTTTCCTTTAATGTAAAAGGCGGACGTTGCGAAACCTGCGGAGGAGCCGGTGTAAAAACCATTGAAATGAATTTCTTGCCAGACGTATATGTGAATTGTGATGAATGTAACGGCAAACGCTACAACAGAGAAACCATTGAAGTGCGCTACAAAGGAAAATCCATCAGCGATGTGCTAAACATGACTATTGATCAGGCTTGTGAGTTCTTTGAAAATTTACCAACCATTTACCGTCAGATAAAAACATTACAGGACGTAGGGTTAGGCTATATTACATTAGGCCAACAAGCAACTACTTTAAGTGGAGGCGAAGCACAACGTGTAAAGCTTTCTACTGAATTAAGCAAACGTGATACAGGAAATACGCTCTATATCTTAGATGAACCAACTACCGGTTTACATTTTGAAGACATACGTATTTTATTAGGTGTGCTCAATCGTTTGGTTGATAGCGGAAACACCGTATTAGTGATTGAACATAACATGGACATTATCAAAGTAGCCGATCATATTATTGATGTTGGTATGGAAGGCGGAAAAGGGGGCGGAGAGATTTTATTTACCGGCACTCCCGAAGAGCTTGTTAAATCTAAAAAAGGATATACGGCACCATTTTTGAAAAAAGAACTTTAATAAAGTGATTAGTTTTTAGTGCTTAATGTTTAATAAGTTTAAAGAAACCTAAAATATTGAATAACCTAAAACTGATAACTTCATTGTATAATAAAAACTTAACACTTTTAACTAATAACTTATTGTTATGACTCAAGATAAAGAAGAAAAAATAAGAAAAGCATTTGCTCAAAAAGACTGGAATAATGTGAAAGCATCTGATAGCTGGCAAATATTTAAGATCATGAGTGAGTTTGTAAATGGCTTTGAAAAAATGCAGCAAATCGGACCTTGTGTTTCTATATTCGGTTCTGCACGTACCAAGCCGGATAATAAATATTATATTTTAGCAGAAGAAATTGCTTATAAATTAACACAACAAGGATATGGCGTCATCACAGGCGGCGGCCCGGGTATTATGGAAGCTGCTAATAAAGGCGCAAAACGTGGTAAAGGAAATTCAGTGGGATTAAATATTGATCTCCCATTTGAACAGAAACCAAACGAATACATCGACAGAGATAAAAGTATTGACTTTAATTATTTCTTTGTTCGTAAAACTATTTTCCTAAAATACTCGCAAGGTTTTATTGGCATGCCCGGAGGCTTTGGCACCATTGACGAATTATTTGAATCACTAACCCTTGTGCAAACCAATAAAATTGCAGAATTTCCGGTGGTACTAGTGGGAAGAGAATATTGGACAGGATTAATTGCGTGGATCAAAAAAACCATGCTTCATGAAGAACATAATATCAATGAAGAAGATCTTGAATTGTTCAAGATAGTTGATACGGCAGATGAAGCCGTTAAACATATTGTTGATTTCTATAGCAAGTATATGTTGAAACCAAATTTCTAATTTGAATACGAATTATTATTTTAAAATATAAAAATGAAAACAATCTTAATTACAGGAAGTACAAGCGGTATAGGACTGGGTATTGCTACTGAGTTCGCCAAAACAAAACAATACAATATTGTATTTAATGGGTTAGAGACTAACGGTCAGGAAATTGCCGACGGCATTGCCAAACAATATGGTATTGATGTGATGTATAGCAATGCTAATATGCTAAAACCCGAAGAGTTACGAAAAATGGTAGATGATGCCATTTCTAAATTTGGGAAAATTGATGTATTAGTTAATAATGCTGGAATACAGCACGTATCGCCTATCGAAGATTTTCCGGACGATAAATGGAACGCCATTATCGGCATCAATTTAACATCCGCATTTTACTTAACCAAAGCTGTTTGGAAAGGTATGAAAGAACGTCAATTTGGACGTATCATTAATATTGCATCGGCTCATGGCTTGGTAGCCTCTGAATTTAAAAGTGCTTATGTAGCCAGTAAACATGGTATTGTGGGCTTTACAAAAACCATTGCGTTAGAAGGTGCTCCATTCAATATTACGGCTAATGCCATTTGCCCGGGTTATGTAAAAACACCTTTGGTTGAAAAACAAATTGCTGATCAGGCAAAGGCTCATAACATGAGTGAAGCGGATGTGGTAAATAAAGTGATGTTGCTAAAACAAGCCGTTAAAGAGTTTGTGTCAGTAGAAGAGCTTGGGTTATTAGCCGTGTTCCTGGCGTCTGATATTGCCAAAACAATGACAGGAACTGCTTTACCGGTTGATGGAGGCTGGAATGCGCAGTAACTAATTTTATATAAATATTGACATAAAAAATCCCCGCTTGAAATACAAGCGGGGATTTTTATTTTAATTATTAGAAATTACATATTCTCAATAACAATAGAAGTAGCACCACCACCACCATTACAAATACCGGCAGCGCCATACTTAGCTCCATTTTGTTTTAGAACGTTGATCAATGTCACGATAACACGTGCTCCTGAAGCTCCCAAAGGATGACCTAAAGAAACAGCTCCTCCATTTACATTCACTTTCGAAGGATCTAAATTCATTAATTTCATATTGGCTAAACCTACCACCGCAAAAGCCTCATTTAATTCAAAATAGTTGATATCTCCCATTTTCAATCCTGCTTTTTCAACTGCTTTTGGAACAGCAATCGATGGTGTTGTTGTAAACCACTCAGGCGCTTGTTCTGCATCGGCGTATCCTCTGATCTTGGCTAATGGTTTTAATCCCAACGCTTCTGCTTTTTCTTTGCTCATTAGAACTAAAGCCGCTGCTCCATCATTCATTGTGGATGCATTAGCCGCAGTAACTGTTCCGTCTTTTTGGAATACAGGTTTTAAACCGGGGATTTTATCAAAATTAACGGCTTTGTATTCTTCGTCTTCAGCAAATAAAACAGTTCCTTTTTTAGTTACTACTTCCACCGGAACAATCTCTTCTTTAAATTTACCGGCTTCCCATGCCGCTGCAGAACGTTTATACGACTCTATAGCAAATGCATCCTGATCTTCTCGGGTAAATTTATATTCTTTCGCACAAATTTCAGCACAATTTCCCATAGGCACATTGCTGTATACATCCGTTAATCCGTCTTTTGCTAAACCATCAATTACTACTCCGTTACCATATTTTGCACCCCAACGGTTATTCTCCAAATAAAAAGGTACCTGACTCATGTTTTCCATTCCTCCTGCAACAACAATATCCGCATCTCCCAACAGGATAGCCTGTGCAGCTAAAGAAATTGATTTCATACCGCTGGCACATACTTTATTAACGGTTGTGCAATTCACATGATCAGGTAATCCGGCAAATTTAGCTGCCTGACGAGCAGGAGCCTGTCCCAGATTTGCCTGAATAACAGACCCCATAAACACTTCATTTACGGATGCAGGATCCAGTTTAATTCTCTCTAAGGCGCCTTTAATAGCAACTGCGCCTAACTTTGTAGCCGAAATACCGGCTAATGTTCCACCAAAAGAGCCCATGGGCGTTCTTACTGCCGATACAATATATACTTCTTTCATCATTTCTGTTTTAAATTTGAGTGCCAAATATACTATCAACTTGAGGTTTTGGTTTCCCATTCATTTAAAATTGATTAACATTTTTGATAGTAATTAACAATTATTGCTTTCAAAAACGTCTTCGGGGTGCATAAAGGTAAAACTCACCGATTACCAACTACCGATTACCTAATTTCCGGCATTTTTAAAGAAATATAACACCTTTATCTCATACAAAATGCTACAAAACAATACCTTTGATCCTTTGTTATCCAACTGTCTATGTTTGTACGATTTCTAATTTTTCTGATAGTTATTGTTTTAGTTGAATTGTATTTTTTGCAAGCCATCAAAACAATCAGTATTGATTATACTCCCGGCAAAAAAAAGATTCTTTTGTGGATTGTGTACTCGCTTGCCGGTTTTAATATATTACTGGCTTTAGTCTCTTTATTTTATCCTCCTCCAGAGTGGAATAATTTTTTCCGCTTTATATCGGCGGCAGGCTTAATCTTATTAATCTGTAAATTAATTGGATGTACCTTTTTATTGATCGATGATCTGATAAGATTATCCAGATGGATAGCAGGCTTATTTAAATCAACTCCTAAAGAAGCAATAGAAGGAAGTGCTGATCACATCAGTCGTTTAAAATTTCTGAGTTATGTAGCTATTACGTTTACGGTTATTCCTGCTGTTTCTTTTCTGTATGGTATGATCAAAGGTGCTTATAAATACAGGATCCATAAAGTAAAAGTGAGCTCTCCTAATTTACCGGATGCTTTCGAAGGGTTTAAAATTGTGCAATTATCCGATATTCATTCCGGTAGTTTTATGAGTAGCGAGCCTCTTGTGAAAGCGTTTAATATTGTATTAGAACAAAAACCTGACATTATTTTCTTTACCGGTGATTTGGTTAATAATGAATCCATTGAAACAGAACCTCATTTAGATGCTTATAAAATGCTAAAAGCTCCATATGGCGTTTATAGCACTTTAGGAAATCACGATTATGGCGACTATAAGCAATGGGATAGTGATGCCGACAAAAAGGCTAATTTAGAGGCTTTAAAGGATGTTCACGCCAAATCAGGATGGCGATTATTAATGAATGAGCATGTTCCTATTGAAAAAGACGGACAAAAAATTGCATTATTAGGTATAGAAAACTGGGGAGGGAATTTACGTTTTCCTCGTTACGGGAAATTAGAAAACGCTCATGCCGGAACAGAAGGTTATCCGTATAAAATTTTATTATCACATGATCCGTCGCATTGGGACGTTCAGGTAAGTCAGGAAAAAAAATATAATGATATTGATCTGACCCTAAGCGGGCATACACATGGAATGCAATTTGGCATTGAAATCCCGGGCTTTAAATGGAGTCCTGTACAATACATTTATAAACACTGGGCAGGACTATACAAACAGGATAATCAGTATTTATACGTTAACCGGGGCTTAGGTTTCTTAGGTTATCCGGGGCGATTAGGTATTTGGCCAGAAATTACCGTGATAGAGCTCACCAAAAAGGCCTAGTTCGTTTCAAATAAAAAAGCCATTCGTAAATTACGAATGGCTTTTTTAGCTTATCATGCAAAGTTTATAAATGCATACTGTCTTTTTTTGCTAAAAGCACCTCTTCTGTTTCTACATGATCTTCATCTTTTACACAGCAATCAACCGGGCAAACGGCAGCACATTGTGGTTCGTCATGAAAACCGGCACACTCGGTACATTTATCTGTGGCAATGTAGTACACATCCATACTGTAAGGTGTTTGAGGATCATTGGCATCAGCCGTAATTCCCGTATTTTTTCCGGTAAATTCACCTTTTACTTTAGTTCCATCTGCAAAGCGCCATTCAGCGCCTCCTTCGTATATCGCATTATTAGGACATTCCGGTTCACAAGCTCCGCAATTAATGCATTCATCTGTAATTTTAATAGCCATTTTTTCGTTAGTTTTGTATTCTGTAATAATAAGATTACAAATATAAGATTAATTTTTATGACCTTAAAACAACGAGAACAAGCTTTTGTTCAATTAGGCTTGTTTATAAACCGACATTTTTCTAATCAATGGCTTCCAAAAGAAGAACGGTTTCATAATGACCTTCAAAAACTCTCAGAAATAGCTTACTCCTATAACGGCTGGTTTACCCCTGAAAGTATAAGCAGAGCTTTAAATGGTATTGCCTTTATGCTGGAAGAACAAGGATTGGCCCGTTTTGCATCTTCGATAAAGGAACCCCAAACACCAAAAACCGTGGCAGTTATTATGGCCGGCAATATTCCGGCCGTGGGATTCCATGATCTATTGTGTGTTTTACTCAGCGGACATAATATCTTAATTAAAGTATCCAGTGATGATCCGGCATTAATCCCTTTTTTAGCAGGTATGTTAATCTACTATGAAAAAGGCTTTGCCCCTGCCATTAATTTTTCGGAAGGAAAACTAATCGATTTTGACGCTGTGATTGCTACCGGAAGTGATAATACGGCCAAGCATTTTGAATACTACTTTGGCAAATATCCTCATATCATTAGAAAGAACAGAAGTTCTATTGCTGTTTTAAATGGGCAAGAAACCAAAGAAGAATTAACCGAACTGGGAAAAGATATATTTTATTATTATGGGCTAGGTTGCCGTAATGTCAATAAAATATATGTTCCGGAAGGATATGTGTTCGACAAGCTTTTTGAGGCTTTATACGATTATAAGTATGTATTGGACAATAAAAAGTACAACAATAACTATGAGTACAACCGGGCAATCTATCTGCTGGATCTTATTCCTTTTTTAGATAATAATTTTTTGATGATCAAAGAAAGTACGGATTTGCATGCCCTTACTTCCGTGTTATTTTATGAAACATACACTAATCAAGAACAGCTTGTTGAAAAGATAAGGCCTTTACTATCAAATTTACAATGTATTGTCACTAATTTTGAGATAAAGGGTATTCAAACTATTGCATTAGGTTGTACACAAAAACCAGATGTTTTTGACTTTGCCGATAATGTTAATACGCTTGATTTCCTGAATACGATTTAATAGTGTAAATTTATTTAGTGAAATTTTTCAAACATATATTCATACTTGCTTGCCTTATTGTCTGTAGTCATAAGAGTCATGGGCAATCGGTTGTATTGTTTGATACGAATGATTCCATTTCAAACATTATTCTTCCCAACGTGTTCACTCCTAACTTTGATAGCATCAATGATGTTTTTAAACCTTATTTGGATGAAATAACTGAAGTTAGCTTTAGTATTTATAACCGTTATGGTAATCTAATATTTGAAACCAGCCGTGTGAATGGCTTTTGGGACGGCAGAACAACAAGTGGCGAACCCTGTAAAGATGGCACCTATTTTTGTGTGTTAACAGCCACGGGTGTAGACGGAAAAAAATATAAAGAAAAAACGTTTGTTCAACTATTTACTAATGGATACTATAACAAATAAGGCTATTTTATCCGTTCATAAAATATCATTTAACTATCCAAACTCTACGCAATTTAAAGGCATTAATGCTGTTTCGCTTACTGCCGAGCCCGGTAAAATATTAGCAATCATTGGTAAAAGCGGTAGCGGAAAAACCACTTTATTAAAATGTATTTATGGTCTGGAGGATCTTCAGGAAGGACAAATAACCATTGGTAACAAATTGGTATTGGGGCCTGCCTATAACTTAATTCCGGGACATCCCGATATGCGTTTTGTGAGTCAGGATTTTTATGTACTGGATAACCATACCGTTGAAGAGAACATTAAAGATAAGTTAATGGGCTATACCGATGAGTACAAACAAAAACGGACCAATCAGTTATTACGATTACTTGATCTAACACCATATAAATCCTTAAAGGCTATTACTTTATCATCCGGACAAAAGCAAAGAGTAGCGATTGCCCGTTCACTAGCGGAATTCCCAAAAGTGTTATTACTCGACGAACCATTTAGTAATTTAGATTTACCGCTTCGTGATAAAATATTTACCTATATCCGTCAGCAAATCAAAAAAGAAAACTCAGCAGCTATTTTGGTAACTCATCAACCAGAAGAAGCCTTACGTTATGCAGACGAGACCGCCGTCATGGAAAACGGGAAACTGATACAACACGATGCTACGTTTACGGTGTATTATCAACCTAAAACCAAAAATGTAGCAGCTTTAATGGGGCGTTATTTTATATTGGAACAGGAAGATCTGATTTCTACTAAAGTCAAATTATCCAAAAACCAAACCTACATACGTCCTAATCAATTACAAATTGTGGATTCCAAAGCTCAGGCCCATATACAGGTTACAGTAACCAATGTGTTTTTTAATGGCTACGGATTTGAATACTTTGCAGAAACCAAACAAGGAAATTCTGTTTATTTTTATTCAAAGGACAATACGATACAAATAGACGATGCTGTTTATTTGAAAGTGAAATGGTATTAAACTATATTAACTTTTAATTTCGCAATAAACACATGACATTTAAGTAATTAATTGCCAATCCTTATTTAAATTCACTCTGATTTAGATAAAGCTACTGAAATACAAGCCGGATATACAGTTAATCAGGCCCTGGCGGGAAAAATAATAGGAACAGATCAATTAATTTTAAATGTATATTCTACTAAAGAGAAAAAATCAAGAATTAATAAGATTTACTTTATTAAGGAGTAAATATTTTTGTTGAGAGCTGCCAAGAATTATTAAAATCCCTAAAAATCAACTCTTAATCACTCTGTCTTTTATTTTAACTGCCGGATTTCCCTGGTAGATACTCCATGGCTCCAGGCGTGCGGTTGCTACGCTGCTAACTGTTAATACGGCATGGCTTCCCACTTTTACTCCCGGACAAACCACACATTGAGCACCAATCCAGGCTCCTTCTTCGATGGTAATATTCCCTACAATTAAATCGAAGGCCACTTTTTTATAATGATGATTCCCGCACAATAACATCGCTCCCTGAGACACGCAGGTATTATCATGCAACACTACTAAACCTAAATTATCGATCCAAACGCGCTCCCCTATCCACACGTGATTACCAATGCGTAAACGCCAAGGATATTTTATATTAACGTATGGCTTTATAACAACTCCCTTACCGATTTTCGCTCCAAACAATCTTAATAAAAAACGTTTGAAGGGCATATTAGGGAAAGCTGAATTAAAAAATATAGCGTTCAAAATATACCACGAAACACGCTTAACAGAACTGCCTCCTTTTTTGTACCAGTCGTTATTAAATTTGGAAAGGTCTGTTTTTAATTGATTTTCCATTAGTTTACCGTATCGCAATTACATTTTATATCAGGGCTCAATAGCTTGATATCATTCACAAAAGTCACTGTATCTTTATCTTCTGCTACAAATTCATACTTTGCATTCTTTTCATCGATTGCTTGCAGGTAATATGTACCATATGGTTTTTTATGCACATCGCTTAAATCGTAATTCACTTTAAAGTTTCTCATATTCACCTGAAATCCTTTATCGATCATTACCAGGCATTTTAATTTACATTGAGCCTTTGCCCCCAATGATAAATACTGATGTTGTAGCTCTAACATTTTTAATTCGTTAGGACTGGTACAACCCGTTTTATTGACAATAAAAAATAAGATGATACAACCGGGAACAAACCCTATTAAAAAAAAACGAAAGCGTTGCCAAAAGGACATGTGAGTTATGAATTATGAGTTATAAGTTATGAATGAATCTAATTGTTTCATTATTAGATTTACATGGCTGCCATTAGCAAATTAATATCTTTATGAGGAAGATTGAAGGTTTCTCCTAAAAACTGATTGGTTAGAATCCCATTATAGATATATACCCCATTTCTTACGCCGGAGTCTTTTCTTACCAAACTGTCAAAACCGCCTTCATCACCCATGCTAATTAATATCTGCTGAAAGATATTACTGAACGCATAAGAGGCTGTACGTGCCACACGCGAAGGAATATTAGGCACACAATAATGAATGACACCGTGCTTACGAAAGACAGGCTTAGTATGATTGGTTACTTCTGATGTTTCAAAAACGCCTCCCTGATCAATGCTCACATCAATAATAACAGAACCTGTTTTCATTTCTGCTACCATGTTTTCGGAAACGATACAGGGTGTTCTTCCTTTCGACGCCCGTAAGGCTCCAATAGCGACATCGGCTGTTTTCAAATGTTTTTCCAGCACTTTAGGAACAATAACCGATGTAAAAATACGGGTTCCTAACTGGCTTTGTAAACGGCGTAAACGGGACGTTGAATTATCAAATACTTTAACGGTGGCACCTAATCCTAAAGCAGCTCTGGCGGCAAATTCGCCTACAGTTCCTGCACCAATAATAACCACTTCCGTAGGAGAAATTCCGCTGATCCCACCAAGGATAGACCCTACTCCGTTATTAGCATTGCTTAATAACTCGGCAGCAACCAATATGGATGTTCCTCCGGCGATTTCACCCATGGCTCTGATAACCGGAAAAATACCGGCATCATCAGTTATAAGGTCAAAGGCTACGCAATTCAATTTTTTAGCAACCAGCTTCTTTAAGAAATCTTCGGGCTGAACCGTCAATTGCAGAGCAGAAAACAAAGTTTGCTTTGCTTTCATACTTTCTATTTCTTCTAATGTTGGCGGCGCAATTTTTAAGATGATATCTGCTTTATATACTTCTTCTGCTGAGTACACGATCTCTGCACCGGCTTCGCTATAATCTGTATCTTCAAAGTGAGCTGCAGAACCGGCTCCGGCTTCTACTACTATTTTATGACCATTATTAACCAATAAAGCAACGGCATCAGGCACTAACGGAACACGGTTTTCCTGAAAAGCCATTTCTTTAGGAATTCCAATATATAATTTCCCTTTTTTACGGGCTACTTCAAGCATTTCTTCCTGAGGAGCATACCCACCTTTGGTGAGAGAAAACAAAACATCTTTGGTCATTACCATAATCGAACAATTTTTTAATTAATAATCACTGCCATGATATCTTGGCGCATTGCAATCATCTAAAGATTTTCTTGGTCTGTAAATAATCCCAACTCTTAATTCAAACATGCGATGCCAGTAAGCTACTGAATTATTCACCACTTTAATGGCATCGGGATTGTAATGAAACTCCGTAAACAAATGCCATTTGCTATAAGAGGCAAATTCATACCCAACGCCCACATCCGGTGTTAAATTTATTTTTGGGGTAAATCCAGCTACAGCGGCATAAGCTGTAATGGTACGAGCGATACTATACTCTAACCTTGCTCCCAGCATCAAATAAGGAGTTCCTCTGTAACCTTCGTTTCCAAATATTTTAATAAAATTGTTCCACTGGATATTTTTAAACACATTGGCTGTAGCAGGGCCTCGGTCTCCTGTTAAAGGAAGCCCCATCGGGCGCTCAATTCCACCTTTTGTACAATATTCCAATTCCGTTTGCCAGCGAATATGATCGTATTTTAAAAATTCGCCCAGTAATCCAACACTAAAACCGGGTAACTCTGCAGAACGGTGAGATGGCGCCGGAAAAACATGCGCAAATGTTGTATTATCAATTGCATTCAAATTTTTATAACGATCGCTGGCAGTGGTTCCTCCAATAAACAGACCAACTCCTCTGAAAAACTGCGCATTCATTTGAAATGTCAAATGAAATAAGGCAAAACAAATGATGATTTTTTTAAACATAATATTAGGCGCTAACGGTTTCCATAGTTTGATTTACCTTTTTGATAAGGCCTTGTAATACTTTACCCGGACCAACTTCCGTAAAGTGTGTCGCCCCGTCTTCAATCATTTGAGTAACGGTTTGTGTCCACTTAACAGGAGCAGTTAATTGTAAAATTAAATTTTTCTTGATTTCATTAGGATCAGAAACACCTGTAGCGGTTACGTTCTGATAAACAGGACAAATAGGCTTGTTAAAAGTGGTGGCATTAATAGCCGCTTCCAGCTCTACGCGGGCAGGTTCCATTAAAGGAGAGTGAAATGCTCCACCAACAGGCAATACCAGTGCACGTTTTGCTCCGGCCGCTTTCATTTTTTCACAGGCAATGTTAATCCCTTCGATCGATCCTGAAATAACTAATTGACCAGGGCAATTATAATTAGCAGGCACAACAATGTGTCCACTGTCTGTAATTTCTTTACAAATTGTTTCGATTACATCATCTGCCAGGTTTAACACCGCAGCCATAGTTGAAGGATTAATTTCACAGGCTTTTTGCATAGCCATGGCACGCTTGGACACCAATGTTAAAGCACTTTCGAAGCTTAATGTTTTATTAGCTACTAAAGCAGAAAATTCTCCTAATGAATGTCCGGCTACCATATCCGGCACAAAGGAATCGCCCATGGTTGCTGCTAAAATAACCGAGTGTAAAAAGATGGCCGGCTGGGTTACTTTGGTTTGCTTCAATTCTTCATCCGAACCACTAAACATGGTATCGGTAATCTTAAATCCTAATATATCGTTTGCCTGATGAAATAGTTTTTTTGCTAAATCAGAGTTATCGTACAACTCCTTACCCATTCCGGAAAACT
>JACQAK010000120.1 GCA_016194985.1 Bacteroidota bacterium | reverse complement strand
CAGTATTCAACGCATTTAAATGCCGAAGAGGGTATAATGCTTTGGCTTCCTCCAATAATCCGGAAGCCATCATCCTATCCACACGCGTGTTGATCTTATTGTATAAAGCTTCTCTTTCAGTATTAATAAGGATATTGAAGGTATTAAATGAACGTTCTTTTTTTTCTTTTTTTCTAAAAGAAGAATAAGGCTTTTGAGTATGAATACAAACTTCGAGGGCTCGCATGAGTCGCTGAGGGTTATTTAAATCAACCTGATGGTAGTAAGTTTCGTCTTTTTGTTTGAGCTCTTCCTGCAGGTAAGTCAATCCTTTTTCTTCGTAGGCTTTGATAATGCTTTCTCGTATCTCTGTTGGAATTTCTTCGAACTCATCAACCCCATTTAATACAGCATTGATATATAAACCCGAGCCTCCAACTAAAATAAGGGTTTCGTGGTTCCAATACTCATTTCTTTGTAGAATTGTCTTGAATCGGCTGAAATAACGGGGCATTGATAAAATTTGGCCAGTTCAATGGATAGGGCTGTTTTTCCAACGGCTGTTGGTCCTGCAATAACTATGAGATTTTTTTTCAAATTAAAATTCTATTTCTTCAATTGTAAATATTGTAGGTCTTCGACTCCGCTCAGACTGACAATATTGTTTTTTACTTAAAAACTAAATTCTACTTTACTATCCGGGTTAATGACTTTACTGCTTTTTTTAATGCCATTCACTTCTGCATGAACAATATTAGTTTGTTGAGGTAAGTCATCATACAATAATTTTGTGTCTACTTTGATGTCTTTGGGTTGATTGATCTTTTTAATTTCAAGATATGCCCATATGGCATCTTCCTCCCTTTCATAGCCAATAAAATCAAGTGTTGTGGCTTTATTATTTACGATAATGGTTAACCGTTTTTTAATATAATTCATTAATTCGGTTTCCATATCGGCTTTGTTTTTGGGATTTAACAAGTCAATGGATTTAGTGGTTGTTTTTTTGAGTGCGTTTTCAATATCATTGGTAAATAGTTTCACGCTAATGTTTAAACTATGTTGTTTGACATCCTGTTTAATATCCACTACGCTTATATAAAAAGGGTGTTTCAACAGAAAGGAAGAGACTAAAATTAGGACTAGCCCTAAAAACAGGTATTTTGCCGCAGGTGTAATACTTTTAAGAGATGTGGCTATATTTTCTATTTTTAACACACGCAAAAGTAATAAAATTTATGAATGAATTCTGGCTCTGGTTTACTACTGGTACCGAACATATTTTAAACCGGAATGGGTACGATCATATTTTGTATGTGATGGCTTTATGCGTATTATTTTCGGTGAGTGAGTGGAAAAAATTATTGATTTTAATAACGGCATTTACTATTGGTCATTCGCTTACGTTGGCTATAAGTGCATTTGGTATTTTTACGGCTAAGCAGGGGTATATAGAAGTGCTTATTCCTTTCACTATTATTGTGACCTGTTTAGTAAATTTGGGTTACAGAAAACAGCGAAGTTCGGCCCTTGCTAAAACTAATTACACGTTTAATTATGTATTAGCACTCATCTTTGGATTTATACACGGAATGGGTTTTTCCTATTTGTTAAGGTCGATGTTGGGAAAAGAAGAAAGTGTTGTGTTTCCTCTGCTATCCTTTAACCTGGGACTTGAATTTGGACAGTTAATAATTGTATTTGCCATGCTTTTAATCTCTGTTTTTTTAGCTAGATTTACCAGAATTAAAAAAGCAGATCTGGTGTTTTTTACATCGTCTGCTGTTTTTGGAATTGCCCTTTTATTATTTGTACAACGATTAAATGATTTATAAAATGACCCGATTTTTGAAATTAACATCCGCTATTTGTTTAACAGCTTCTGTTGTTCTGGCTCAGAATATTAAAAATAATCCCATGTCCAACCATGGTAATAAGTTTGAGCAATTAGGTACTATTTTACCTACCGCTAATGAGTACAGAACGGCTTCCGGTGCTCCGGGTGGTAAATACTGGCAACAAAAAGCCGATTATAATATTGAAGCAACACTGGATGAAAAGAATCTGATGTTGTCAGGTAAAGAGGTTGTGACGTACCATAATAATTCGCCGGATAAACTGGATTATCTGTGGCTACAGTTGGATGAAAACCAACACGATCCCAAGTCGGATAACAATTTTTTTGATAGCAATAAAATGAATGCTCCCTACGATTATAATGCGGTGAAGGGCATGGATGTGAACGAAACATTAAAAGGATTGGGCGACAAAATTTTATCGGTAACAGATGAGTTGGGTAAGCCACTAAAATACACCATTAATCAAACGATGATGCGTATAGATCTTCCAAAAACGTTGACCCCGAATTCTAAAGTAAAGTTTGTGGTAAAATGGCAGTACAAAATCGGTAATCGAATGGAAATTGGCGGCCGCGGCGGTTATGAACATTTTAAAGAAGACGGAAATGATTTATTTACAATGACTCAATGGTATCCTCGTATGTGCGTTTATAGCGATTTTCAGGGATGGCAAAATAAACAATTTACAGGCCGTGGAGAGTTTGCTCTGGCGTTTGGCGATTACAATGTAAAGATGACCGTTCCGGCAGATCATATCGTTTGTTCTACCGGAGAGTGTCAAAATTATGCACAGGTATTAACTCCGACACAAATGGCACGTTGGACAAAAGCTTCTACAGCTTATAATGATGTAACGGAAATTGTGACGTTGGATGAGTGTACCGCTGCCGAAAAAACAAAATCCACTACTACAAAAACCTGGATCTTTAAAGCAGATAGCGTGAGAGATTTTGCCTGGGGTTCTTCCCGAAAATTTATGTGGGATGCTATGCCTATTAAAGTGGATGGAAAAAAAGTGATGTGTATGAGTTTTTACGGGAAAGAAGCCGCAGGCTTGTATAGAAAATATTCTACCAAGACCGTAGCGCATACGATTAAAACATATTCGAAATTTACCATTCCTTATACCTATCCGGTTGCTCAAAGTATTGAAGCTTCTAATGGTATGGAGTATCCGATGATCTGTTTCAATTTTGGGAGAACAGAAAAAGATGGCACCTATTCGGAAGGTACAAAGTACGGTATGCTGGGAGTTATTATTCATGAAGTTGGACATAACTTTTTTCCGATGATCATTAATAGCGATGAGCGCCAATGGAGCTGGTTGGATGAAGGCTTAAATACTTTCGTGCAATTTTTAACAGAGCAGGAATTTGATAATAATTATCCTTCTTCCCGTGGACCGGCTCATAAAATGGTAGATTATATGCGCTTACCAAAAGATCAGTTGGAACCAATTATGACCAATAGTGAGAACATCAATAATTTTGGTGCTAATGCCTACGGTAAACCTTGTACGGCATTAAATATATTACGTGAAACGGTAATGGGCCGCGAGTTATTTGATTTTGCATTTAAACAATATGCCACCCGTTGGGCTTTTAAACATCCAACACCGGCTGATTTTTTCAGAACGATGGAAGATGCCAGTGCTGTGGATCTGGATTGGTTTTGGAGAGCATGGTTCTATGATATTGAACCGGTGGATGTGTCGGTTGACTCCGTAAAAGCATACACGTTTATTAATAATAAAGAGGTGCCTGTTAAGAATGATACTATGAGAATTTATCCAAAGAACAAAGAGTTTGAACATGTTTCGAAGATCAGAAACAAAGAAGAAGGAATTAAGTTTTTAGTAGATGCAGATACAACTTTGCGCGACTTTTATTATCACTACAAACCCGAAGTAAAAACAACTGTTGAGAAAAAGCCTATTAACCGTTATGAAAATTTAGAAGCGGTGAGTGATTCTGCATTCGAAAGCATTAAAGGAAAATACAATTACGAAATTTATTTTACCAATAAAGGAGGCTGTGTTACGCCTTTAATTATTCAATGGAATTTTAAAGATGGGACTTCTGAAATTGATCGTGTAAATGCTTATGTATGGCGTAAGAACGAGAAGAATGTGGTGAAGACTTATTCTAAGAGCAAGGAAGTAGCTTCTATTGTATTGGATCCTTACAAAGAAACCTGTGATATTGATGAGAAAAATAACACCTGGAATATCAAAGAAGCACCGAATCGTTTTGATGTATTTAAAACCAAAACAGTTGGGCGCGGACAAAGCACCGGAGGAAACCCTATGCAAAAAGCTAAGGAAGGGAAGAAGTAATAACTGAAAGATGCAGATTCTTCAAATAAGGTTCTATCAACTAAAGCGAGATCTCGGCATCTTATTTTTTCCTATTGCCGCATTACTT
>JACQAK010000110.1 GCA_016194985.1 Bacteroidota bacterium | reverse complement strand
CTGAATGGAAAAAAATTCTTCTTTGACCTGTGCCCAGCGGCCGGGTCTAATTTCGAGCCGGTATCGGCCTTATTGGGCTATTGTGATTCAGTAAAAGTATGTGGTAATGATACGATATTTATAAAAAATACTTTTTTAGGACCTGAAGCCGGACAAACAGTGACTGTTACAGCAAGCGCCCCAACATTGGGCTCTTCTTTCTCTTTTTCAACATCCATTAATCCTAACGGGGGTACAGATATTTACATTATTATAGATGGTAGTACTGCACCTGCTGGGTATCATACAATTTCTATTTCAGCTACAGATGATGGTGTACCGGCTTTAACAAACGGACAACAGGTAACTGTTTATGTAGATCAGGTTTCTGTTAATAATTTAAATGGATCTATTGTTGTAACGCCAACACTTGGAGCTTGCCCTGGTGGGGTTGTAACGGCCAGTGTATCTGTTAGTGGAGGCACACCGGATTCGTATTTATGGAGTAATGGTAATGTAAATGCCAGTACAACCTTTACAACTTTTGTTGCATCTGATTCATTGATATTTGTTACCCTAACTTCCGGACAATGTTCAAAAACGATTATTGGTGATATTAATATTAACCCGGTACCTGTTGCTAATATAAGTGGTATATTAAGCTATTGCAATGGTGGTCCAGGAACTGTTTTAACCGCAACAAATACATTAAACCCGGCGAACCAGGGTCCTCATACATATGCTTGGTCAACGCCATCTGGCACTTTAAGTTCTACAACATCGCCTACAGTGAATGTAAATGCAGGCGTTTATTCCGTTACGGTAACCAATCAGTATGGTTGTGTGTCCGCAGCTTCAACAACGGTTACAATAAACGAAACCCCTGTTTATACGCTTACGCCTGCCAATGCCATGTATGGTTCCGTATTTTGTGTTTCAACAGATAGTGCAAGAATTGCTATCAATTTTGGAGGTTCCGCTGGTGCATCCTGTGGGTTAGCTAATTCTCCATGTGTGGTTACTAATACTATTTTGGTTGGAACCGGTTCAACAAATGGTACTTCATCTACTATAAATCCTTTTGTGAGTTTCTGGGAAAGCAGCCATCATCAGTATTTATATAAAGCATCCGAATTAATTGCTGCAGGAGTTCAACCAGGGAAATTATCAAGTATCGGAATTAACCTGGCAACATTAAGTACGGAAACATTATATCCTGGTTTTACAGTTAAAATTAAATGTACTTCGGCTAACTCAGTAAGTTCATTTGATAATTCAGGGTTAAGCCTTGTTTATCAGGCAAATACAACTATTAACCTGGGATTAAATACATTGAATTTTAACCAACCTTATTTATGGGATGGAACATCCAATATATTAATTGATGTATGTCATGGCGTAACATCCGGGATACCTTCAAATAGCCAGGCAGTTTGCTCAATTACCCCATTTACATCAGTGGTGGGAGACTATGATTCCGGTAGTGGTTCTTTATGTGGTGGTTCTAATACAAGCGGAACAAGCTCCACAAGACCTAATATTGTTTTTGGTAACTGTTTGGCTAAACAGTCAGGTTCTCAGTTTACTGTTGTCGTAACACCTTCAACAGGAGTTGTTGTTCCAACAGCACATGATTCTATTAAATTTCCATTACCGGGAACTGCCGGTGTAACTTGCTATACAGTATCATTGATCAATCCTATTGGTTCTTGTGCTAAAGACACAGTTATCTGTTTAACGACGGCACAGGGTATGACACAAGGTACTTTAGCGGTAAATAATTCGTCTGTTTGTTTAGGACAACCTGTAACATTAACCGCTCAGGGAGCTCTAACATCATATACTATTCAATATGTTGATGGATCGGGTTTACAAACCACAACAGTTAGCCCGGTAACATTTAATGCTCCGTCAACTATTGGTATGTATACATATACGCTTAATGCTATTGGGCCATGTGGTGCGCCATTAGCTTCCTTTACCAATACAATTAATGTGGTTCAGGGAGTCACTCAGGGTACTTTATCGCTTTCAGCGGATACACTTTGTCCGGGTAGTAACCTTACATTGAGTGCTTTGGGATCGTTGGCATCTTATACGATTGCTTATGTGGATGGAAATGGAAATTCCCAGGTATCTGTAAATGCTCCGGCAACTTTTGCTCCGGCATCAACATCTAATCCTGTATTCGGAGTTCATACGTATACCTTAATTGCAGAAGGTCCTTGTAGTGGTCCGGTGACAGCATTTACAAATACAGTCTATATCCGTCAGGGAACCACGAACGCGACTTTAGTAGCTACACCAACAGTAGTTTGTGTGGGTACACCGGTTACCTTAACGGCAAATGGTTCTTCGCCGTCTTCATTAGCAACGTATACAATAAGCTATAATAACGGAACAATATCAAATTCGGTAAATAGTCCGGTTACATTTAATACAGCGGTTGTTGGAACGAATATTTATACTTTACAGGCTCAGGGGGCATGTAGTGCTCCAATTACTACTTATACGGCCAGCGTAGCCGTGAGTGGCTTGTTAAATTTATCTATAGCACCAATGGCTAATGTTAACAAATGTGCAAATGGTACAGTTACATTAACGGCTAATGTGGCATCATCACCGGCGCAACCTTATTCATATAGCTGGTCTCCGGCTGTTGGGGTGAGTACAAATTCCATATATGTTACTTCTACTCCGGTTACCACTACATTTGTGGTGACAGTAAATGGTACTTGTGCCAGCCCTGCTACAGCCAGTGTTGTTGTTACTAATTATGCGTCTGATATCAATGTGTCTATTGTTGATTCAGCGGCTATTTGTGCTAATACAGCCTTAGTCTTAAATACGATGACGTCAGGAGGAAAACCTTCCTATTCATACAATTGGACCCTTTTCCCTGATGTGAATTCAATTTCGACTTCATCTTCATTAAATATATCAGCTCCGTCAACAGAAGGAACATATGTATATATGATTACCAGCACTGATAGTTGTGGCTTTACGGATTCCGATTTGCAGGTTATAACTGTATTGCCTCCTTGTGCTGTTGAAGTTCCTAATATTATCACGCCAAATGGAGATGGAGCAAATGATTATTTTAAAATTAAGAATATAGAATATCATCCAAACTCAACCTTGAGCATATTTGACAGATGGGGTAAAAAAGTGTTTACGAGCACTAATTATGCAAACGAATGGAAAGCAGAAGGATTGAATGATGGTACATTCTTTTATATTCTGGAAGTGCCTGACGATAAAAAATATGATGGATTTGTTCAAGTGTTAAGATAATATTGCGTTTTACATGATTTGAGCGTAAATTTGCGCCTCAAATGACGACTCAATTACTATCTCAACTTATTAAGAAAGAATTTTTACTAGAATTCCGGCAAAAGTCAACTCTTGCCGGAATTTTGGTTTATATAGTGGCGACAGTCTTCATTTCAGCATTATGTTTCAAGAAGATTATCCATCCAACGGTTTGGAATGCCTTATTCTGGACTATTTTTATGTTTATTGCCGTTAACGTATCAGGTAAAAGTTTTATGCAGGAAACCAAAGGCAAAGGCTTATATAATTACCTGTACTACCACCCGCGACAATTTATTCTCAGTAAGATCATTTATAATATGTTGTTAATGACTTTGTTAAGTCTGCTCACATTTTTCTTTTATTCCTGGTTTGTGGGAAGTATGGTTCAGGATATGGGCATGTTTTTGCTGGCATTGGTTTTTAGTTCTTCGGCTTTTTCGGGGGTCTTGAGCTTAATGAGTGCCATTGCCTCCAAGGCCAATAATAATATCAGTTTAATGGCTATTTTGAGTTTTCCTGTATTGATGCCATTATTACTGGTGTCTGTAAAATTGAGTAAACATGCCATGGATGGTTTGGCTTGGAGCGTAAGCTATAAATATTTACTAATATTAATCATGCTAAATTTTGTAGTGGTAGCTTTGGCAACGCTATTATTTAGTTACCTTTGGAAAGAATAACGACATGATAAAGTGGTGGAAAATAACAGCTGCATTATTAATTCTCTATACCTTAGTATGGGGAATGTTAACCCCTGTTCCTCATTTGAATATTTTATACGAAACTATCCGTAATTTGTTTTATCATGTTCCTATTTGGTTTGCCATGTTATTTCAAATGGGATTGTCGGTGGTGTTCGCTATCAAACATTTATCAAAAAATGATATACAATCCGATATGATCAGTAATCAGGCAGCACAAACAGGTTTGTTTTTTGCACTTCCGGGCTTACTAACCGGTTGTATGTGGGCCAAGTTTACCTGGGGTACATGGTGGACGTTTGAAGATCCGAAATTAAATGGTGTGGCAATCGCGGTATTAATTTATCTGGCTTATTTTATCTTAAGAAGTTCTATTGATGATGAGCAGAAGCGTGCACGTATTGCTGCTGTATACAATATTTTTGCCTTTGTGATGATGTTTGTATTCATCATGATTTTACCACGTTTAACAGATTCGTTGCATCCCGGAAATGGTGGAAATCCTGCTTTCGGGAAATATGATCTGGATAATAATATGCGGTTGGTGTTTTACCCTGCCGTTATTGGTTGGGTGCTATTAAGCCTTTGGATATTGGATATCAAAAAACGTTTAACCTTTTTAACTCATGCAAAAAATGAAGCATAAAATTAGTTTACTACTGGCGAGTCTGTTACTTCCGTTTATAGGACTTGCTCAGGAAATGTCATCGGAGCCGCAAATGGCAGATGCTTTTAGAAGCGACGGGAAGATCTATGTTGTTATAGCCGTAATATCCATTGTGTTTATCTGTCTTATCGGCTATTTGATATACATCGATATGAAACTGAAAAAATTAGAAAATAGAAAATGAAAAAGATCCACATATTAGGTATAGTTGTTATTGCGGTTGCAATAGGCGTTATATTTACATCACTTCAAAGTAGTGCCACCTATTCTGATTTTACGGAAGCGGCGGGTAATCCTGATACTGAGTACCACGTTGTAGGAAAATTGGATAAATCGATCCCTGTGCAATATGATCCAAAGATCAATGCGGATGAGTGTTCATTTATGATGGTTGATAATAAAGGTGTTGAGAAAAAAGTAGTGCTTCATAAAAGTGTTCCGCAGGATATTCAGAAATCCGAACAAATTGTGTTGATTGGAAAAATGCAGGGAGAAGAATTTCATGCCAACGAAATTTTAATGAAATGCCCAAGTAAATATAATGATGGCAAGCCTCAAGTTTAATCAATTCATCAGTACTTAATTTTACATCATTGAATCATACAACAGAATATATTGCAGAACGCTTGTGGATTGGTCAGCTAGGTAATGGATTTGTTATTCTATCTTTAGTGGCAGCCTTGCTTTCTGCTGTTGGGTATTATTTCTACTCTAAAGAAACACTTACGTCTGAATGGAAAAAATTTGCGTCAACAGCATTCACTATTCATTCTATTTCAATTATTGGTATTGCAGCAACGCTGTTCTTTATGTTGTTTAATCATTTTTATGAGTATTCCTATGTATACCAGCATAGCAATAACGAAATGCCCATGCAATACATTATGTCGTGTTTTTGGGAAGGACAGGAAGGAAGTTTTTTATTATGGGCTTTTTGGAATGTGGTGCTGGGAAATATTTTACGTAAAACCATTGACGCTAAATGGGAAGCGCCAACCATGGCTATTTTTGCGTTAGTACAGGTGTTTATCGCCAGTATGTTATTGGGTGTGTATTTCGGCGATTATAAATTGGGCTCTAACCCCTTTATTTTATTGAGAGAAAATCCGCAATATGCAAACTTGCCTTTTTTGCAAATCGAAAATTATTTGGCCAAGATTGATGGGCGAGGATTAAACCCTTTGTTAATGAACTACTGGATGACCATTCATCCGCCAACCTTGTTCTTAGGATTTTCATCTACTCTGGTGCCTTTTGTATTTGCCGTTGCCGGTTTATGGAAACGTGATTTTACTACCTGGCAAAAGCCAGCGTTAACATGGACCTTTTTCAGCATCATGATTTTAGGGACCGGGATTTTAATGGGTGGCGCATGGGCTTATGAAGCCTTAAGTTTTGGAGGCTTCTGGGCATGGGACCCCGTGGAAAATTCATCTCTGGTGCCATGGTTGGTAATGGTGGGTGCAGGACATGTAATGATCATTAATAAAAACAAGGGCGGCTCCTTATTTATGACACATTTAATGGCGATCGCTTCTTTCTTATTAGTCTTGTATTCTACCTTCTTAACCCGAAGCGGTATTTTAGGAAAAAGTTCGGTGCATGCTTTCACCGATTTGGGAATGCAGGCACAGCTGGTAGTATATGTATTGACCTTTGTGTTGATTTGTGTTGTGTTGTTAATACATGATAAATTGATTCGTGTCTCTTATCTGATGGTTTCCTTTTTAATGTTGTTTGCAGGAATCACGTTTGGCCATAAAGTAGCATTACTGTTAACCTGGATAGTGATTAGTTTTTTAATGACGATCTATTCATACATCAAATTTTTCCCAAAAGAAGAAGAAGAGGAAAGTCTTTATTCGCGGGAGTTTTGGATGTTTGTGGGATCACTGGTGTTTTTATTATCATCATTGATTATTACCTATTTTACATCTATACCTGTTATGAATAAATTATTTCAGGGGTGGTTATATGAAAACGAAAAAGCGCCGATTAAGATTGCCGATTATAATTTGTGGATGGTGCCTTTTACAATTATTGCCTTATTATTGGTAGCGGTAACTCAATATTTTAAGTACAAAAAAACAAATCCAAAGCAATTCCTGAAACATATTGCATTATCAGGTGTATTAGCAGTTGTGTTTGGGATGTCGGCGGTTATTCCATTATACTTTTTAAAAGAGTATTCGTCTGCGAGCCCTATTGACAAATGGAATCTCGTTTCATATGCTTTGTTGTTTATTTCGGCATTGTTTGCCGTGTTCTGTAATCTGGATTATTGGATGCGAATTTTAAAAGGAAAAACAAGGCATGCAGGATCGTCTATTGCTCATATCGGATTTGCATTGATTTTGTTGGGAGCATTGATTTCTACTTCCAAAAAACAAACGATCTCTCAAAACACTTCTCAAAAAAATGTAGCGAGTCTGGGCGAAAACTTTGATGCCAAAAAGAGTCTGGTACTTACCAAAGGCGATACCTTACCAATAGGAAATTATCTTGTAACCTATACGGGTAAAGAACGCAGAGGGATTGATGTGTTCTTTAATATGGATTATTTTACGAAGGATGAAAATGGAAAGTTGGTAAAAGCATTTGATCTGAGTCCAATGATTCAGGATAACCCAAGAATGGGAACTGCATCGCATCCGGATACCAAACATTTTTTGAGTAATGATATTTATACCCATGTAACGTATGGAGTTTTAAGTGATGATAAAACAATTAAAAAAGATGCCTATAAAGAACCAACTAATTTTGTTGGACACATGAACGACACTATTTTTTCGGATAATGCCATTATCAGAATTGATAGTATTACAACAAATCTTACCGAAGAACAATATTCCAAAAATGATAGCCTTTTGATTGTAACAGCCGTTTTAAAAGCTACTGATATTAATGGAAATATTTACAGAGCCACACCACGGTATATTTTAAAACATAACATGGTCATGCCTGATGAATTTGAATTGAAAGAATTGGGATTGAAATTTATTTTTTGGAAAATATATCCTAACGAAGGAAGTGTGGAGATTCAGATGAGTGAAAAAGTGAGTAATGTAAAAGATTTTGTGGTGCTGGAAGCATATATGTTTCCGTTTATCAATGTATTGTGGTTGGGATGTTTGGTAATGATCATAGGAACAGTTGTTGCTATCATTGAAAGGCGGAGAATCAATAAATTGAAAAGCACGTCTTAAGTAGTATACATTGAGCAAATCACTTAACATAGTGTTGATAGGGACCGGTAATGTTGCCTGGCATATAGCGGATTCTTTCAGGAATAATATACATATTCATTTACTTCAGGTGTTCAATCACCGGATCTCTAAAGAGGCAAAGCAGTTCTCGAAACACTTTGATACTGATCTGATAACAGATTATAAAGCGATAGCTCAAACCGCTGATCTGTATATTATTGCTGTGAAAGATGATGCCATTGTTGAGGTTATAAAGCAATTAACACCGCTAAAATTAAAAGGCTTGGTTGTTCATACATCCGGAAGTATGGATGTTTCTGTTTTAAAAGCAGCATCAAGTACAACAGGCGTTTATTATCCTCTGGAAACGTTTTACAAAGGTGCTACGATCAACTGGAAAACAACACCCTTATTGATAGAAGCGAACACCCCTTCAGCTTTAATTAAACTGAAGCAGATAGCAAAAGCTGTTTCCGGAAAAGTAAAGGTTGTTCATTCGAAAGACAGATTGAGCCTTCATTTAGCTGCGGTATTTGCCTGTAACTTTACAAATGCCATGTATGTATCGGCTTATGAAATGATCGAAGTTAAGTTGGGCAAAAAAGATACGGAATTGCTACAGCCCATCATGGAGCACTCTTTTCAAAAACTGAAAAAAATTCATCCTAAAAAAGCACAAACAGGCCCGGCAATGAGGCATGATACAGTTGTTATGAAAAAGCATTTGCAGTTATTAGAGAACAATAAACAATTAACTCAGGTGTATAAACTGCTTTCTGATTTAATTGCTAAACAACAACACACAAAATAACTCTGCAACATATAATGGAAAACTTTAAACAAAAATTAACCCGTATCAAAACCTTATTATTTGATGTGGATGGTGTATTAACGAATGGTCAGGTTTTTTTGATGGAGAGTGGAGAGTTTGTCAGAAACCTGAATTCTAAAGATGGATATGCGCTGCAATTAGCAGTAAAAAAGGGCTATCGTATAGGTATTATTACCGGAGGCAATAGCCAGATTGTAAAAAAAGCCTTACATGGTTTGGGAATTGAAGATGTATTTTTATCACAGCATGATAAATTGCAATGCTATAAAGATTATATCAATGAACATGATTTAAAAGAAGAAGAAATTTTATACATGGGAGATGATTTACCCGATTATGAGGTTATGAAGCGTGTGGGAATCGCAACAAGTCCTAACGACGCAGCACATGAAATAAAAGATATTTGTATTTATATTTCAAATAGAAACGGAGGACAGGGCTGTGTACGTGATATTGTTGAACAGGTGATGCGTTCGCAGGGCACCTGGGAAATAACAGGTTGGTAGATTGATATAAAATAATAATCAGTTCGAATGTCTGTCAGTTCGAGCGGAGTCGGGAACAGAAAGTCAAGAACTCTAAATCTTTAATGTTCCGCTGTCGATCAAATATTTCACTTTAAAAATAGCAGCTACGCTTATACCGTCTGTAATTTCACCTTTCATTACCATGTCAAATACTTCGTTGATATGAATTTTTTTCACTTTCAGATCTTCTGTTTCTTCCGGCTCGGATTCTTCAAATGTTAAATCGGTTGCTAAAAACACAAATGCATGTTCATCCGTAGCAGAATTACTCAGGTGTAGTTGCATGATCTCTTCAAATTTTTTCGCAACAATTCCTGTTTCTTCTTTTAATTCTCTTATAGCCGTGTCTATCGGGGCTTCTCCTAACGGACCACCTCCTTCAGGAATTTCCCAGCTATAAGCATTTAAAGGATATCTCCATTGACCTACTAGCCAGGTATAACCATCTTCACTCAATGGCACAATGCCAATGGCTAAATTTTTAAAATTAACAACGCTATATATGGCCGGATTTCCGGCCGGATTAATGGTTTGGTGTTTGTTAACAGCTATCCATGCCGATTCATAAACCAATTCGGAGGATAATGTTTCCCAACTATTCAAAGGGTCTTTTTTGTTGATCATATTTTTAAAATTAACTTCAATCAGTTAAACATGGGTTTCACACAGTTGAATTGTTAATATTAGGGTTATTTTCTTAAATTTAGAAACCTAAACTGCTTTAAATTCGTAAAAGTTAAAAATCGTTATGTTCAAAAAGCTACTACTTTTTATCGCTTTATTTTTGTCGTTTTTTTCAAAATCACAAACCTTGTATTGGGTAGGTGGCTCTGGAAATATAAACGATGGACATCATTGGTCGTATACAAGCGGTGGAACAGCAGTAGGAGTGAGCCCTTCACCGAGCACTGATTTAGTTTTTGACGACAATTCCAGTTCTAACGGATTGGTGATTGATATAACGGGACTGATTCATATTAAATCTGTCAAATTCAACCAAACTAAAAGCGATTATTATTTCAGAGGAAGTGACCTGTCGACATTAAATTGTGGTGGGGATTTTATATTAAATGAGAAAACCTTTTTTGAAGCAAATACGAAGCTTGTTTTCACCAATAGTTCTTCAGAAAATCATACCGTTAATTTTTGCAAGAATAGTGTGAAAGCGGATGTGTTGTTTGAGCAAGGAAACTGGGATTTACAATCAGTTAAAGTAGCAGACAACTATTTACTTAAAATCAATAAAGGCAATTATACATTAAACAATACGTCTATTATTGCCGGAAATCTTGAAGCCATTTCAGATAAAGTAGTTTTTAAAACTATTCACTCGGTTTTATATATCAAGAATAGAATTGTTTTAGAGGATAATGTATCTTTTAAGTCAAACGATTTAATTGTTATTGCTCAAAAAAATAATCCCGCCTTGTATCGAGTAAATTCTTTAGTTGATTTGGGTTTGCAGCCGAAAATTTTTAACACAAATCCTAATCCCCAGGCATGTACTATTACCTATTCTTTTACAAACCCTTCTTGCGCGGGATCTTGTGACGCTTCCATAACAATCGGTTTTGATCCAAGCTGTACTACAGGCCCATATGATATGTTATTTAATAACAGTTCGGGTTGTTTCCCCAGTGGTGCTAACGGAATAAACTCATCTACTTATTCACTAAATTCTATCTGTTCCTGTAATGGCCAATTGGATATATTTGTATTTGATGCCGGCGGATTTGTTACTCAATTAAACGGATTGCCTACTCCGCAGGCACCGACTTCTGTGGGACTTATTTTTTCGGGATTAAAACAACCCAGATGTTTTGGTGACTGTGACGGCGCTTTAAATATTTTCCCAAGTGGTGGTTCGCCGCCATATAATATTTCTGTGATTGCAGCATTGTCGGGTTCTACGGTTGCAACTTATACAAACATTCCTGCTGTTACTACAACTTCGGTTTCCGGTTTATGTGCAGGCACTTATTCGTTTTTAGTAGCTGACAGTAAAAATTGTAGTAAAACATTTACAACCACAATGACTCAACCGGCGCTGATTAATCCACATGGTGCATCAACAGATGTGACCTGTAATGGAGCTTGCAACGGATCAGCTACAGTTGCTCCAACGGGTGGTGTTGGCCCCTATTCCTATTCATGGCTATCTGCTTCATCAACCCCTTCTACATCCACAACCGCTACTATAGCTAACTTATGTCCCGGAATTGTTACGATGACTGTTACCGATAGCAAAACCTGTACAGCTGTTTATAATGCTAACATTACTCAACCTCCGGCTATTACATTAACGGTTACTAAAACCGATTTGAATTGTGGTAGTATCTGCAATGGGACAGCTTCTGTAACTGCAACAGGTGGCCTTGGGGCCTTTTCGTATTCCTGGGCACCAAGTGGAGGGTCAGGAGCATCAGCTTCAGGCTTATGTGCAGGAAATTATACCTGTACAGTTACAAATAATGGAAATTGTGTAAAAACAATTACGGTGGCAATTTTATCTCCTCCAACATTAACGGCTAGTCCTACTCAGTCTAACATATTATGTAATGCTGTGTGTAATGGATCTGTTAACTTACATCCGTCAGGAGGAACTCCTAACTTTACCTACAACTGGACTCCTGCAGTATCATCAGGTTCTATTGCAACCAATTTATGTGCCGGTGCCTATGTTTATACGATCACAGACTTTTTAGGATGTCAATTCACAAACACGGTTACAATTACACAACCTCCTGCTCTTACCTTAACGATTGCCAGTACCAGTATTACCTGTAATGGCGCTTGCGATGGAACAGCTGCCGGAAATCCGGGTGGAGGAGCAGGCTCATACACTTACAGCTGGTCTCCTGGAAATCCTTCCGGTCAAAGTACAGCAGCTATCACCAATTTATGTCCGGGAACATTTACATTAAAAGTAACAGATGCTAACTTGTGTAATATAACGAATACAGTCAGTATTACTCAACCTATCCCTATAACAACCAATGCCACTTCTGTTATACCAACATGTAATGGATTATGTAATGGCTCCATTAATTCTAATCCTTCAGGAGGAACTACACCTTATACATTTACCCTTCAATCATCAAGCGGTTCGCTTACATCAAACCCTCCTTATACGAACTTATGTGCCGGCTCTTATACATTAATAGTGAAAGATTCCAGAGGATGTATAAAAAATCAGGTAATTAATTTGACCCAGCCTAATCCTATTATTCTTACATTAAATACTACCCCTATTAATTGTTTTAATCAATGTAATGCTACAATATCAACTGTTGTAAACGGAGGTACACCGCTTTATACATTTACGTGGAGTGCCGGAGGAACAGGATCTTCTTTAACCAATCAATGCGTTGGTGTTCATACAGCCACGGTTACTGATGCCAATGGATGTAAAGGAATAGGTACGGCAACGGTTACAGCTCCCCCTGATTTAACTGTAAGCATTACTCCTACAAATCCTAATTGTAACGCACAATGTACAGGTATTGCCACAGCTTCGGTGAGTGGTGGAACCCCAAATTATGCCATTAACTGGAATAATGGAAATACAGGAAATATTATTTCCGGGTTATGCCAGGGAACTTATACAGCAACAGTCACTGATTTCTTTGGCTGTACTAAAATACAAACGGTGGCTATTGTTACACCCCCTGCTATAACATTAACAGCTACCAATGCAACTGTGAGTTGTGCAGGCTCATGCGATGGAATAGTTACGGTTACGCCAACAGGCGGAACTCCTGGATATTTTTATTCATGGAATTCGGTACCGGCTCAAACTACTGCTACTGCCAGTGGATT
This sequence comes from Bacteroidota bacterium, assembly GCA_016194985.1. Taxonomy (GTDB): domain Bacteria; phylum Bacteroidota; class Bacteroidia; order B-17B0; family Aurantibacillaceae; genus UBA4416. Next base: position 20,596 of record JACQAK010000110.1, on the reverse strand, counting down.
ATGTGTAGGAAATTACGTGGCAAACGTTACAGATTCCAAGGGATGTATTGCTTCAGTTGCAGCTAACGTTTCTCAGCCGGCAGTATTAACAGCGTCTATAAGCAATGTGCAACCTAGTTGTAATGTTTGTATTGGTTCGGCCACAGCAAATGGCATCGGAGGAACCGCACCATATACTTATTCCTGGTCTCCGGGAGGACAAACCACACCAACGGCAAATAATCTTTGCGTAGGGGTTCAAACTGTTATCGTAACAGATGCGAAAGGTTGTACGTCTACTCAGACGGTTCAAATTAATCAAACAGTTATTATATTGGCAACAACTAATGGTAGCACGTTAACATGTAACGGGGTTTGTTCGGGAATTGCAACAGCTAATCCTTCGGGAGGTATAGGTCCTTATAATTATACCTGGACACCATCTGTTCAAAATACGCAAACCGCAATTAATTTATGCGCGGGAACACATACAGTTGTTGTATCTGATGCAAACGGCTGTTCAAATACCAGCACCGTAAATTTTGTAAATCCACCTGCAATTACCTTAACGGTCAATCAAACCAATGTAACCTGTAATGGCCTTTGTAATGGTATTGCAAGTGCCAATGCATCAGGAGGAACCGGTGCGATTTCTTATAAATGGCAACCGGGAGGGGCAACAACCTCTTCTATCAATGGGCTGTGTCCGGGGGATTATACGGTAACAGCAACAGATGCTAATAATTGCTCTCAAACGCAAATCGTTACGATCACTCAAGCCAACTCTTTAACAGCTAGTTTTACATTCACCAATCCAACAACATGTACTTCCTCTAATGGCGCAATAAATGCGACTATCAGTGGAGGCACACCAACATACACGCTTTCCTGGTTACCGGGCGGATCTTCTGCAAACCCATTAACCAATCTGTCAGCCGGCACTTATTCATTGAATGTCATAGATGCTGCAGGTTGTAACCAAACAATTATTACGACGCTTAACAACCCTACAGGACCTACTGTTACTGTAACTTCAAATTCTATTTCCTGCTTTGGATCATGTACAGGATCTGCTACTCTTACTATTTCAGGCTCAGGGCCTTTTAATGTAAACTGGCCTGCGCCGGTTTCATCTACCAATACGGTTGTAACAGGATTATGTGCAGGTCTTTTTATCCCTGTTGTTACCGACGTTAATAATTGTATTACGAATCAAACAGTAAATATTGCTCAGCCCACTCAACTAACGTCTTCCGGTTTGGTGACCAATGCAACCTGTAACTCGGCATGCACGGCATCCATTAATTTATCACCTTCCGGCGGCATACCTTCATATAGTTATACATGGAGCCCTTCCGGTGGTTCTGGCCAGGATCCGGTTAATTTGTGTGCGGGAAGTTATTCGGTGGATATTGCAGATGCTAATGGCTGTTTAATTACAAATACTTTTGTTGTAACTCAGCCTGCAACATTAACACTTAATTTTAATAAAAAAGATGTGTTGTGTAATGGTAATTGTACAGGTGGCGTGAGGGCTATAGTAGGGGGAGGAACAGGACCTTATACTTATACCTGGACTCCATTCGGATCTTTTGCAGGAGCTAATATAGATACACTGGTGAATTTGTGTTCAGGCGATTATACGGTAACCGTTATGGATGCTAATGGCTGCAGCATTTCAGGAATAGTAACTATAGGACAACCGGCGGTATTTACTTCAACGATCACTTCGGTGAATATGAAATGTAACGGGCAATGTAATGGGTCTGCTATTATTAATGCAAGCGGAGGAACAGCTCCATATACCTATAACTATAATACAACACCTATTACACCTACGCAAACCATAGGAGGATTATGTGTAGGAACATATACGGGTAGCGCCATTGATGCCAATGGTTGTGTAAGTTCCAATAATTTTAATATCACTGAGCCTTTACCAATTATTGTCACTACTACTATTAGTAATCCTAAATGTAATGCTGTCTGCAACGGAAGTGTAGCAACGACAGTAACGGGCGGTAATCCGAACTATAGCTATAATTGGATACCTAACGGCGGTCCTGTTCCTAATCCTACAGGATTATGTGCCGGAAATTACACAGTGATTGTAACAGACGATAGTTTATGTACAGGGCAGGCTTTGGTTGTATTAACAGATCCTGCAGCATTGATTGCGAATATATCATTTACGAATCCTACCTGTAATTCAGGATGTAATGGTATTGTTACAGCTAACCCAATTGGCGGAACAGCACCTTTCTCATACTTATGGCAAACCCCTCTTAATTTAAATCAAACCGTTACCAATTTATGTGCGGGTTCTTATACTTTAACATTAACAGATGCAAATTTATGTCAGAATGTTCAGGTAGTTACATTACTTGATCCTCCGGCTATATCCTTGAATCCCGCGATAACTCCTGCTACCTGTGGATTTAATGATGGATCAATTAATGCAACCGCCTCATCCGGAGTAGCTCCTTATACTTACAATTGGTTGCCACCTGTGCCGGGCGCTCAGGCTACTAATTCATTGGTTACTAGTTTGGGAGCCGGAGTTTATACGGTTATTGTCACTGATGCCGCATCCTGTTCGGCTACTATTTCTATTCCTTTAAGTAATTCGAACGGGCCAAGCGGGGCTACGATCACATCTACCAACGTAACGTGTCATGGGTTATGTAATGGTACTGCGGATGTTTCAAATCCTGTGGGAGGAACATCTCCTTATACATTGAGTTGGGTCAATCCGGTTTCGGCCGCTACAACTATTACAAATTTATGCGCAGGATCTTATACGGCACAAATCGAAGATGCCAATAATTGTTTGTTCTTTCAATCAGTAACCATCAGCGAGCCACAACTCATTGATGATAACGAAATTATTACGAGCGCCGCCTGCTCAGGGAATTGTAACGGAAGTATTTCTGTGAATCCAACCGGAGGTAATGGTACTTATACATATGCGTGGAGTAACAGTGCAACAACACAAACAGTGAATGGCTTGTGCCCTGGACTAATTTCGATTGTGATTACAGATAATTTGAATTGTACATATGCAACAACATATACTGTTCCTAGCATTACAACCATTACAAGTAGTACTTTTGCCACCAATAATACATGTTTTGGAAATTGTAACGGAACATTATTAGCAACTAATGTAGCGGGAGGCTTGCCGCCCTATTCATATGCATGGAACGACCCAATTGGGCAGGCTTCAGCTTCAGCCATCGGGTTATGTAACGGAACATATTCTGTAACAATTACAGATGCTAACGGATGCTTTAATACATTACCGGCTGCAGTTACATCCCCAGCTCAAATAACATTTACTCCTACAATCACTGAACCAAGTTGCGATTTATGCAATGGTTCGGCCATTATCAATCCTATTGGAGGAACGCCGGGATACACCTATTTATGGAGTGTAAATAATCAAACGGGTAATACGGCTACTAATTTGTGTGCCGGTGTTTATATGGTTCAAATCACCGATGGTAATGGATGTCAATCTAATTCGAATGTTATCATCAATAGCTCTTCTTCAATAACGGGAGAAACCGTAACATTTGCAGATGTATCCTGTGGTGGAACCTGCGATGGAACGGTATCCGTTACTGCCATCGGAGGAACCGGCCCTATTACGTATCATTGGGTACACAATGGTTCTTCATCACAGACTTTAAATGGACTTTGTGCCGGGACTTATTTCTGTAATATGACAGATATCAACGGTTGTTCCAGAACTGCCAGTGTTGTTATTGGTGCCGCAACGGCATTTACCATCACACCACAGGTAACCCAGTCTTCCTGCACATCCAGTACGGGCTCTATTACAGTTAATGTTTCGGGAGGAACCGGAACTTATACGTATGCATGGTTACCAGCAGGTAACACGGCAACGGTAACCAACTTGGCTCCGGGGATTTATACACTGACGGTATCAGATGGAAATTGCTCACAAACTCAGGTGTATGCCATTAATTCGATCAATGGCCCCTTGATTACCTCTACCAAAAAAGACATTTCATGTAACGGTATTTGCGATGGAAAAATAAGCCTTACTATTTCTGCAGGCACACCGGGCTATACACCACTATGGTCGAATGGGGCAACTGCACCTGTTGTTAGCGGATTATGCGCCGGGGTATATTCGGTTATGGTAACAGATGCAGCGGGATGTCAGGCTGTTGCAAATTTCTCTTTAAATACGATATCACCGGTAGTGTTTAGTACTCCTGATTTGGATAACCCTACCTGTACTAATAACTGTAACGGGTCATTAACAACTATTCCAATAGGAGGAACATTGCCGTATACTTATAGCTGGACACCAACAGAACCTTCTACTCCTACTATTAACGGATTATGTTCAGGCGCTTATTCAGTTACGGTAAGTGATGCTAACGGATGTCCTGTTTCAGAATCATATTCGTTAACGAATCCTCCTACCTTAACAATGACGGCTGCTATTACAGATGCAAGTTGTAATACGGTGTCAGACGGAGCAATCGATATTACCGTTTCCGGAGGCGTTTCTCCATACACGTATACCTGGACTCCTGGATCATTTAACACGGAAGATATATCAAATTTATCGATTGGTAATTACACGATTAACTTAACAGATAACTTTGGTTGTACGATTGATTCATCATTTAGAATTAATTCGATATTAACGGTTAACGCTGTGGCAGGAAACGATACACTGTTTTGTCAAAACGGAACATTGCAGTTAAATGGATCAAACTCCAGTGGAGGTATCAATTACCAATGGCTTGAATTGCCATCTAATACAGTTGTTTCCAATACGCTTATTACAACTGTAAATCCTGCAACCGGAACCAGTACCTATGTGTTAGTGGCTTCTAATGGCGCCTGTATTGACAGAGATTCGGTAACAGTAACATCTCTTGCCTTGCCAAATGTAGATGCGGGGCCGATGGTAAGTATCCCGCTTTTATCTTCAGCAACTATTGGCGGTAATCCAACCGGACCAACGGGAAGCACCTATAGCTGGACACCTGTTACATCTCTGGATAATCCGGCAGGATCTAATCCAACATCCGGCACAACTGTTACTACAGTGTATACTGTAACGGTTGTAGATGGAAATGGCTGCTCAAATTGGGATACCGTTACTGTATTAGTTTATCCTGAAATTACAATACCTAACGGATTCTCTCCTAATGCTGACGGTAAGAACGATGTATGGCAGATTGATTTTATTTATCAGTTCCCTGATTGTGAGGTGGAGGTTTATAACCGTTGGGGAGAAAGATTGTTTTATTCGAAAGGCTATGCAGTTCCGTTTAACGGACAGTATAAAGGAAAAGATCTGCCGGTGGGAACATACTATTATATCATTAATTTGAATCATCCGGCATATCCAAATGCTTATACAAGTCCATTAACGATATTTAGATAAAGATGAAAAAACTTTTATACATAACAATTATCGTATTGCTTGTAAATGGAGTAAAGGCACAACAATTGCCTCAATACACACAATACATGCTCAATGAAATGGCTATTAATCCTGCTGTAGCCGGGAAAGATAACTATGCGGATGTACGCTCCAATAACAGGTATCAATGGACAGGGATTACAGATGCCCCAAGAACCTATATGTTAACTCTTCACAGTCCGTTGAAAAATCGCCATATGGGCTTAGGAACGCAAATTTATACAGATATTGTGGGGCCAACACGACGTGTGGGAATCAGTGTGGCGTATGCTTATCATATTAAAGTAGCAGAGAAAACACATGTATCCTTAGGAATCAGTGCAGGAATACAACAGTGGGGTATTGACGGACATAAGCTGCATTTGCATGATGCGGGCGATGATAACCTTTTAATTCAATATCAAACAAAAACAGTTCCTGATTTTGGAGCAGGATTATATGTCCATAACGATCAGTGGTACATTGGATTTAGTGCGCCGCAGTTATATCAAAGCCCTATTAAATTGTATAAGGATGGGGATGCTAAAGGGACATTGGTAACACATTTCATATTAAATGGTGGTTACAAAATCAAAGTCAGTGATGATTTTAAGGTTGAACCTTCTTTTCTTGTAAAGTATGCTAATCCCGCCCCGTTGGAGATAGATCTGGGTACACGCGTCATTTATCAGGATCAGGTTTGGTTGGGGGTAGGATACAGGCATCATGATGCTGTAACGGCATTGATTGGTTTTATGTATAAAAATTATTTAATGATTGGGTATTCTTATGATTTTACAACAACCAATCTGAAAAAGTATTCTACAGGGACCCATGAGCTCATGTTGGGATTGCGTTTTAGCAAGCAACAATCCAAACACTGGCAGGATGATGCGGACTCTAAATAAAGAATCACAATAAAACAAAAAGGGCTGGTAGTTATATCAGCCCTTTTTCATTTTTAAAACGATACACATTAATGTCCTACGATATCTGTTTTCATAGGTAATAAAATACTGGCTAAATCACCTTGTTCCTGAGCAGGAACATTATAAAATGTCATCGCTTTTACTAATTGAACAACTAATGTATCAAACTCAGGTCCTGTGATATTCATGCCTGTATGTGCGGCTAACATAGTTTGTCCTTTGTATTGGCAAGGCCCACCACTACCTGCACAGATTTGATCAATCAAATTGTATCGAAAATACTTTAGGCGGTAAGAATCTGCAGCAGTTGCTGAAAAGCGAGGGCCAATGAAACTGTTAGTAGCACAGTTGCCGATAAATTTATCTACAACAGCCGTTATCGGGCCTATACCTCCTAAACGGGTATATAAACTTGGCGCAGGCGCAGGAGGTGTATTATCTACATAGACAGTTTGTGTTTCAGTTTTCTTTTTACAGGCGACAGTCATTAGGGAAGCGGCAATGGTTGCGGCTAAAAGGAAATTCATTTTTTTCATAGGATTGATGTTTTATGGATTTGTATTATATGGATTAATTAGGATCTGAAGCGGAATAATTCTTTAACGTGGAGTATAACATATTTTATACCTCCAACCGGACAGCCATTTTTGGCCTGTTCAACAGCTTTTTCTGAAATGGGGAAACCAAGTGCTGATTTTATTTTGTTCTGTAGTTCTTCGGAAGAAAGTTTGGATGTATAAAAAATAATACCGGCAATTTTTTTAGCACTGTTATAGGAGCAGGTTGATACACCTTCAATACGACTAATTTCTTTTTCAATATCTATCGACTGCGTTTCATTATAGGCCGATAAATCATAGGTAATAAATACAGTATCCGCTACATTTCGCTCAGTATAAGTTTTAGCATTCCAATTGGCCCAAACAACAATACTCAAAAGGCTTATTCCTAGAATCACTAAGGTTATTTTTCCTGATTTTTTTAATGATGACGTTTTCATGACGGTTTGTTTAGACCATTTACGAGAGTTAAAACATATTGGATTTGATTTAATGAAAAAAGCACCAGGATTTATTTTAAAAATCTAATTATCAGTAGTTTAAAATTTTATTCATGTTTTTTAAATCCAAAAAAAAGAATGAATCGTATATTATTTAAACCTTAAAACATTTAATTATGAAACAATTATTTTTAGCGGCAGCTCTATTATCGTTAGGCTTAAGCGTGCAAGCAAAAACAGCTTCAACAACCATGGTGATTTCATCTATAAATGAACCAATGTGGAAAAAATCGGAAGCAGGAACCTGGATGGGTTTAAATAAAATCTGGTATAAACTGAATCCTAAAGATGCATCTGTTTGGATGTCGAAAGACGGGAAAAAATGGGATGCCGTAAAGGACGGTATGTGGCAGGATAAAGAAGGGAAATGGTTAAAGATCGTTGACAAAACATTGAAATGGTCAGCTGATGGCGGAAAAACATGGGGGGATGTGCCTGAGTGGAAATGGGAAGGCGGAGATGGCAAATGGTATAAATTTGATTCTGCTTGGAATTTATGGACTGCTTAATTTCAACTTAAAAATTATTCGATAAAACAGCTGGAAAACAATTCAGCTGTTTTTTTGTTTCTCTAAATGTTGTATCTTCATAAATCGTTTGGCAACTAAACAAATATATCATCAGGATGATTTGATTGTTCTTATAAGAGAACGCGATCAAAAGGCATTTGCTTATCTATACGATAATTATTCACAGGCATTATTTGGCATTATTGATTCTATAGTAAATAATCAGGAAGAGTCAGAAGATGTGTTGCAGAATACTTTTCTGAAAATATGGAACAACTTTGATAGTTACGATACTGATAAAGGACGTTTGTATACATGGATGTTAAATATTGCCAGAAATATGGCAATAGATAGTACGCGATCAAAACACGAGAAAATTAAAAATAAAATCCAAGAGCCTTCGGATTCCGTATATCACAAGAATAATTTGTTTGTAGAAGATCATACGCATGAGACAATAGGAATAAAAACAATGGTGGATAATTTGAAGGATGACCAACGCGAAATTATTGACTTGGCTTATTATCAGGGATATACCCAAGATGAAATTTCTAAAAAACTAAATCTGCCTTTAGGAACAGTGAAAACAAAAGTACGTCAGGCCCTTTTAACGTTAAGAAATCAGACCAATGAAACGGCTAACATGACTGAATTGAGAACAAAAAATGGATAAGATTAATGATTATATAAATTCCGGAATTCTGGAACTGTATGTTTTGGGAATGACAAGCCCCGAAGAAACCAGCGAAGTAAATAAAATGGCTTCTTTGCATGAAGAAGTGCGTACTGAAATTGAAGAAATTACAAGAGCATTACAAATTGACGCAGCAAATACGATGATGCCGAAGAGATGTATGCTAAAATTATTGGCTATACTCCTGAAGTAACCACTACGATCGCATGGATTAAAAAAATGACACCTTTTGAAATTCATCATAATGAATTGGAACGCTTTTTAATTTTGGAAGGTACCTGCGATATTACTATTGGTGAGGAAGTTCATCATATGTCGGCGGGCGATTTTATAGCTATTCCGCTTTATATAGGCCATAGTTTGATCGTTACTTCTGATATTCCCTGCAAGGTTATTCTACAAAGAGTTGCAGCCTGATGTAATTCCCAAAGGTTATTAAGGATAATCTTTTAGTAACCTTTATTGACTTTAGTCATGTTTTAGTAAAAATGTCTTATTTTTACTTGATAGAAACAAGAAGTATATGAAATTTCACAAAGAAGGATATCCTACATTATTAGTTACCATATTATTCAGTACAATTATTATCAGTATCGCTAAGCTGGCATTTCCTGAATTTGCCATTGCTCATTGGTTTGCATATGTGTTATCCGGATTTTTGTTGATCGTGGTAATCCAGTTTTTCAGACACCCCAGCCGGGTGCATACGATTAATGACAATGCCATCATTGCTCCGGCGGATGGTAAAGTTGTAGTGATCGAAGAAACGGAAGAGGGAGAGTACTTTAAAGACAAACGTATTCAGGTGTCTATTTTCATGTCGCCTATTAATGTGCATGTTAATCGTTATCCTATTGCGGGTGAAGTGACTTATGCTCAATATCATGCCGGTAAATTTTTAGTAGCGTCTTTGCCAAAAGCCAGTACAGAAAATGAACGTACAACGATTGTTGTAAAACATGCTGCCAATGGAAAATCTGTATTGTTCAGACAAGTAGCCGGAGCGTTGGCCCGTCGTATTGTGATGTACAGTAAACAGGGAGATAAAGCTACTCAATGTGGGGAAATGGGCTTTATTAAATTTGGCTCCCGTGTCGATCTGTATCTGCCATTAGATGCTAAACTGAAAATAAAAATCGGCGATGTAGTGAAAGGCTCTCAAACGGTGATCGCAGAATTTTAATACACATACTCTGCTAATTCAACAGGAATCGTATAGCCTTTGTTTTTTTCGTAAAAGGATTCAAATGATTCGTTTAGAGCACGAACACATCCTCTTAATTTCTTTAACTCTTTTAACTCTTTTGGATCATTAATGATTTTATTCATTTCACTGTTGATCGCATTCAAATCGAAATACATTCCCTGGCTTGATTCTCTGATAGGAGGATTGCTACTGCTTTTGATTTGAAAATAAGGGAAAGGCTTGTGTAGCTGAATAAAATACCTGTTCTTGATCACAATAGCAGCTTCTCTGGTTGGCGTACCACTCTCCATGGCTGTAGGTGCCTGAGATAAGGATACAATACCTAAGGAAGAATCATTGACTTTTCCACTTTCAGCTACCAAATAAAAATCGGCATGACAAACAATAGCCGGATTAACGGTTAAAGTAGAGTCAATAAAAATGCCATCTAATTTTTTATTTTTTACGGAATCAGAATAATTAGAATAGAAAAAATAGACCGGACAAAATGTAAACTCCTTTAAATAAGAGGCAACAATAAGTTTATTGGTTAATAACGTTTGTCTTTCTACCTGAGTTGCTAAATCTATATTTCCGGCAGCCTTTAATCTTGAAATGGTATTAGCATTGGTTTTTAATCGCACTAATAAAGCGCCTCCGTTTTTTAATCGGTTAATTTGAGCACGGGCGACTTTAAATCGCAAACTCCCAAAGTCCTTATAAGACGAATCACTTTTATGATCCTTTACTTTAGGGGGTTTGGGGCCTTCGCTCTCCTGAGCAAAAGCTGTTAATCCTAAAAAAAACAGGATAATAAAAATGATATTATTTAATCTCAGAGCCATTATTAAAATCTGGTTTAGTTGCTGCAATAAAACTTAATTCTCCCTTACTGTTGGATGCCATTAAAATCATTCCCTGACTTTCAATACCTTTAATTTTCCGAGGCGCTAAATTAACCAGCATACTTACCTGTTGCCCGATAATATCTTCCGGCTTATACCACTCGGCGATACCACTTACCACAGTACGTACATCAATACCTGTATCAATTTTTAATTTTAATAATTTATCCGTCTTTGGTACACGCTCCGCTTCTAAAATAGTTCCGGTTCGGATATCCATTTTACTAAAGTCGTCAAAACTGGTTTCTGGTTTAGCCGGAGGAATAACGGTTACAGTCTTAGCGGCATGCCACTTTAAAACAGGCATGTTTAGCATATGAAATAACTTATTGGAAGTGAACGGTATAAACGGTTCACACACGATAGCTAAATTGCAGGTGATCTGAAGGGCAATGTTCATAATGGTTTTCACGCGTTGTTCGTCTGTTTTGATCAACTTCCATGGCTCAGTTTCTGCCAGGTATTTGTTTCCCAAACGCGCTAAATTCATCATTTCTGCTAATGCTTCCCTGAATTTAAATTGTTCGATAGCCGCCGAAATTTTATCAGGAAAAGCGGATAGCTGCTCCAGAATTAATAAATCTTCTTTCGTGTAGGTATCAGCAGATGGTACTGATCCGTTATAATATTTGTGTGTTAATACTAATGTTCGGTTTACAAAATTGCCTAATATAGCTACTAATTCGCTATTGTTTTTGGTCTGAAAATCTGCCCATGTAAAGTCATTATCCTTTGTCTCCGGCGCATTAGAGCATAAAGTATAACGTAAAACATCCTGCTTATCTTTAAAATCAATTAAATACTCATGCAACCATACAGCCCAGTTTCGGGACGTTGAGATTTTATCTCCTTCTAAATTCAAAAACTCATTCGCAGGTACGTTATCTGCCAAAATAAAATCGCCGTGCTCCATTAACATGGCCGGAAAAATAATGCAGTGAAACACAATATTATCTTTCCCAATAAAATGGATCAAGCGGGTTTCCTTGTCTTTCCAGTATAATTCCCAATCATTAGGCCTAAGTTCTTTGGTAGCCGAAATATACCCAATAGGGGCATCAAACCAAACGTATAACACTTTTCCTTCTGCTCCTTTTACAGGAACAGGCACACCCCAATCCAAATCACGGGTCATGGCCCGTGGTTGCAAGCCGTCTCCACTATCTAACCAACTTTTGCATTGGCCATACACATTGGTTTTCCAGTCTTTGTGCTGATCCAAATAAGCCTGAATTTTTGGTTGTAATTTATCTAGAGGCAAAAACCAGTTTTTGGTTTCTTTTAAAACAGGCTTAGAACCGCTTAACGTAGATTTTGGATCAATTAATTCTGTTGCATTTAAGGTAGAACCGCATTTTTCGCATTGATCTCCATAAGCGTTAGGATTGGCACATTTAGGACAGGTTCCGGTAATATAACGATCTGCTAAAAACTGCTTAGCCTCTTCATCATAGTATTGCTCGGTAATTTCTTCTGTAAAAACACCTTTATCGTAAAGTGTTTTAAAGAAATCGGAAGCTGTTTCATGATGAATTTTATTGGAAGTGCGCGAATAAATATCAAAGGAGATCCCAAATTCCTTAAAGGAATCCCCCATCATTTTATGGTATTTATCTACCACATCCTGCGGACTTACCCCTTCCTTTTTTGCTTTAATGGTAATAGGAACGCCATGTTCATCGCTTCCGCAAATAAACATAACGTCTTCCCCCTTGCTTCTTTTATATCTCACAAAAATATCGGATGGCAAATAGCATCCTGCCAAATGACCAATATGAACCGGACCATTGGCATATGGTAAAGCGGAAGTAACAAGTGTACGTTTATAAGTAGCTGACATAGTGTTTATTAAATAACTAAAATGTTGTAAAATTGTGTAAAGATAACATTTAACTTTTATTCATTAAAACCCAAAATCCTATGGCATCAAATGACAAAGAAACCTGGAAACCAGTAATTCACATTAAAGAAAAGACATCTAAAAGATACGCTGTCTCTTCTCATGGCCGTTTAGCGTCTTACGACAGTAAGATAGAGGATAAATATATTTTAAAACAACACCTGAATGGCGGATTTCCGATGGCTACCATTCACACCGGTGGCAAGTCAAAGGCATTATTCGGGCATCAGGCCGTAGCATACAGTTTTTTGAAAAAACCTAGCCCAAAGCATGTGTCTATCATTCATTTAGATCATAATAAAGCCAATAATCACGTTTCTAACCTTAAATGGGTTACTAAAGCAGGGCAAATTGAACATAGCAAAAACAGCCCTTATGTTTTGGAAGCGGCAGCCCGTAAAGTATATACCGGCGCAACTTCTAAAAAATTAAACGAGAAAAAAGTTATTCAGCTTAAAAAAGAGATCTGGAATCCTAAGCGTAAAGCGACGTTTAAGCAATTAGCAGCTAAATATGATATTGCTGAAATGAACCTGTACCGTATTAAAAACGGCGAGTTATGGTTTCATGTGCATGTAGAGGGAGAACCGATCTTCCCTAAATATAAGGCTCAGTTAAAGAACATTGAATTTCATGCCAAAGCCGCCGCTAAAAAACCAGCTGCAAAGAAAGCAACTGTTAAAAAAGCAGTGGTTAAGAAAGTAGCTTCAAAAAAGCCTGTTGCTAAAACAAAGGCGCCGGTTAAAAAAACAGGAAAGAAAAAATAACATGATTATACCTTCTTATTTAAAAAAGGGAGATGCTGTAGCTATTATTGCTACAGCCCGTAAAGTAAGTAAAGAAGAAATACAGCCGGCCATAGCTTTTTTTGAGAGCTATGGCCTTTCTGTTGTATTGGGTAAAAACCTATTTGAGTCGAATAACCAATACGCCGGAAATGATGCTCAAAGAACGGAAGACCTGCAATGGGCATTAAATGACCCTGCCATTAAAGCCGTCATTATTGCCCGTGGAGGTTATGGTTCTGTACGATTAATAGAACATATTGATTTTACAGAATTTATAAGGCATCCGAAGTGGGTAGTAGGATACAGTGATGTAACAGTGCTGCATAGTGCTATACATGCTATTGGAGTAGCAACATTGCACGCCACCATGCCTTTAAACTTTACTAAAAATGCAGAGGCTACCAAAAGCCTGACAGAAGCCTTATTTGGAAATTGGAAAGAATTAAAGGCAGAAGAAAATTATTCGAACATCGAAGGGAAAGCCAGGGGAGAGCTGGTGGGAGGGAATTTATCCTTACTGTATGCTTTGTCGGGAACACCTTACGATATTGATACCAAAGGGAAAATTTTATTTATTGAAGATCTGGATGAATATCTGTATCATATTGACAGGATGATGATGCAGCTAAAATTGTCAGGGAAATTAAAACATCTGAAAGGGCTTATTGTTGGCGGAATGACGGATATGAAAGACAATGCCATTCCTTTTGGGAAATTTCCGGAAGAAATCATTTTAGATGCAGTTAAAGACTATGATTATCCGGTATGCTTTGATTTTCCGGCAGGGCATATCGATCGAAATTTAGCCATGTATTTTGGAAGAGAAGTTGAATTGAATGTGACTGATACTGCTACTTTGAAATTTTTGTAATAAGAATAAGCTTTTTCGGAGCAGCGAGCCGGCAAGTCAAAACACCATCGCGTTTTGACTTGATTTTTTGCCTTTTTCATCAAGGGAAAAGCAAATAAGAGGTAAATTAAATAAGGCTGGATTGAAAGTATAATGAAACTTATTGTTCTTGACTAAGCTCGAACTGACATGATACTTTAAACACGTTAAACTATATACCATGTTTTGTAAAACAACCGATAACCTTAATATTTACTTTGAAGTACAAGGTAATGTGAATGCCAAAGAAACCATCGTGTTTTTAAACGGACTCTCTCAATCAACTGTAGCATGGGTTTTAACAACTCCTCATTTTAAAACTGATTACCGAATTGTTTTAATTGATTTTATATTTCAGGGGCAAAGCGATAAAACCGGCGAATGGCGAACATTTGATACACATGCCAATGATGTGATAAGAGTTTTGGATGACTTGAAAATAGACAAAGCCATTATAGCAGGCTTGTCTTACGGAAGTTTGGTCGCACAAAATTTGGGTGTGAACCATGGTAGCCGGATTTCGAAATTGATTTTAATGTCAACCTTCGCAGTTAAAACACCATACTATGAAGCCATTGAGTTGTCGTGGTGGCGCGCTTTAGAGTTTGGCGGTTATGGCTTGATGCTGGATATTATGTTGCCAACGGTATTAAGTGAAGGTTATTTTAAGAATCCATTGATTCCCATTGATATGATGAAAGCGGCTCGTCAGGAAGCGAATGAAGATAAGCAGGCATTATTTAAATTGATGCGCGCTACTAAAGAACGCCCCGATTACAGGCCTGAGTTAAAAAAGATCAAGGTTCAAACGCTGGTAATACAAGGCGAAAAAGATTCTTTATTTCCTGTACACATGGCTAAAGAAGTCGCTGATGCCATCCCTGGGTCACGATTATCTGTGATACCTTTTGTTGGTCATACACTTAACTTGGAAGCAATTCCTCAAATGGTAGCAGCTATAAAGGGCTTTTTAACAACTAATTAAACTGAATATTTAATTTGTTGTATCTTTTTTCAAGAATAATGAAATAATTTTTTGCGCCAACAGGAGTAAGATCCATTTTTACCATATCAATACTGATACTTCCGTTTGTTGTTTGAATAAACCCGTTTAATTCAGCCGGAGTTACAACTAAATTTAATTGGTTATTGGATACAGCATACTTTTTAGAAAATGTATGTCCGTTATTGTCATCAAGAGTAACGTCAACAGAATCAGTTGTAACACAATTATTAAATAGTTTAGAAATACCGGCACTTAATTGCACCGAGGAAGGAATAAGTGCTGTGTCATTAAACGTTGGAAAATTTTGTCCATATTGAATATTCGCTGCAGGAAATTGACCAGATCCGGATACATTCATTTGGTATGTGTTTCCTGAAATAGCGTATGTTGTGTCTGTATAGATCGGTCCGGGAGTATTTGAATTATCCATTTTCAGAACAACACCGTTTAACGTTACCGTTCCTGCATATACAGATGCAACAGTAGAAGAGGTTAAAGAAGAACCATAAAAAGTAGCTGCATGCATGGTATAAGGAGACGCAACATTATCCAGGTAAATTTCCTTAAAAACATAAATCTCTGCATCAATGCCTTGAGAAACAGATGTTGAAGTAGTATCAGGAGTATTTTGAGGAGTGGTAGTGTCCTTTTTACAAGAAACTAAAACTGAAAATAAGGTTATTGATAAAAGTAAAATATTCTTTGTTTTCATAGGTATTGATTTCAGAAATAAGTCAGTGAAAGCTTCTTTAGTTACTAAATTACCTAAAATTTTTACCACCCGCAAATGTTCGCAGTATTTCTGAAAATCCTCAACAATTATTTCTATTTTTGAGACTCAATTTTTAGAATGAAAACAAATTTTATAGAGGAATTAAAGTGGCGCGGTATCCTGCATGATGTGATGCCTGGGACAGAAGAATTACTGAATAAAGAAGTAGTTACTGGATATATTGGATTTGACCCAACAGCCGATAGTTTACATGTAGGGAGTTTAGCTCAAATTATGACTTTGTTGCGTTTTCAATTAGCAGGTCATAAACCTTTGGCTTTGGTTGGTGGTGCAACAGGCATGGTTGGTGATCCTAGTGGAAAATCAGCAGAGCGTAATTTATTAGATGCCGATACTTTAAATAAAAATGTTGAGGGAATTAAAAAACAATTAAGTCAGTTTCTGGATTTTGATTGTGGAGCAAATAGCGCAGAGTTGGTAAATAACTACGATTGGTTTAAGAATTATTCTTTTCTGGATTTTATTCGTGATGCAGGAAAACACATTACGGTGAATTACATGATGGCAAAGGATTCGGTAAAAAACCGTATCAATGGAGATTCCGGAATGTCTTTTACTGAGTTTAGTTACCAATTAATTCAGGGTTACGATTTTTATCATTTATGGAAAGAAAAGAATTGTAAAATTCAAATGGGAGGCTCTGACCAGTGGGGAAATATTACTACCGGTACGGAGTTTATACGCCGTAAGGCGAGTGGAGAAGCCTTTGCCTTAACTACTCAATTAATTAAAAAATCAGATGGGACTAAATTCGGAAAAACGGAGGGAGGAAATATCTGGTTAGACAGAGAAAAAACATCTCCTTATAAATTTTATCAGTTCTGGTTGAATGTGAGTGATGAAGACGCCAAATCGTATATACGCATCTTTACGTTATTAAGCCAATCGGAAATACAGGAGTTGGAAGCAAAACATGCTGCGGCTCCTCACGAGCGGCATTTACAAAAAGCTTTGGCAAAAGAAGTAACGATCAGAGTGCATAGCGAAGCAGATTATCTTCAGGCAATTGAAACCGCTGAATTTTTATTCAAATCCAAAGCAGAAGATGTAGCTAATTTAAATCCGGATGCGTTCGAAAAAATGTTGGGCGGTATTGATACCTTTGAAGTAAATAAAGCAGATGTTGCTAAAGGGATAAATGTGGTTGATTTATTAGTTGATAAAGCGGCTGTGTTTCCTAGTAAAACAGAGGCCCGTAAAATGTTTACGGGTAATGCAGTAAGTATTAGTAAAGCTAAAGTAACAGATGTGAACGCCACTATTAATTTAGAAGCGTTTAGTGGCGGTAAATATTTATTAGTAAGCAAAGGCAAGAAAGAAAATTATTTGGTTAAACTTATTGATGAGGATGATGATAAGCGTAAATATTACATCCTGCTAACCGGAAAATAATATATTAATTTGATTATGATTAAAGACATCGTTTTCCCCGAAGTAGAAGATATAGCAGTGGCTGTTGTTCAGGAAGTAGAAGGACTGGATGAGTATAATGTTTATTTGATTAATTTAAAATTTGCCGATATATCTAATGTTTTAATTACATCTACAGGTTATGGCGTGATTAATGAAGAGCATAAAAAAACCAGTACTTTACGCCATTATTTTGAAGTTATTAAACAGCATGATTTTATGATAATTGAACCTATTACTAAAGAGGTGTTTGGTTTAAGTAATGAATATTGGATAAGTTTTACAATGAATGGACAATTATTGGATAAAAAATTTGTGTTTTTGCCCGAAACAATAGTTGAGTCTAATTTTGTAAATGTACCTGTTATCAATAAAAAAGGCGTGTTGATCAAATAAAATTCTTTTTGTAACAAAAGTTCCTTTACGGTTTTATAAATTCGTGTATATTAGGCGAAATTTTTTAAAACTGTAAACATGAAAGGTAGATTTTACTGGTGGAACGAATGGATGGAGCGTAAACATAAATATGCTACTGCAACCGAAAAGCAATTAAATTCAGATAAATTCAATGCTATCTGCGCGGGAACAGGCTTGCCAAATATTCACCAAAAGTCAACATTTAAATTTAAAGACGTAGCCGATGGCGCTTCCCGTTTCGTTGGTAATTCTCCTTCCGGTGAAAAACCATTTGCGCGTATTTATACACGCTTGGGAAATCCTAATACCGAGTATTTAGAAAAAGTATTATTTCAGTTAGAGTGTCAGCATATCATTGATAATGCTTTGAAATCGGACGAGAAAACGCCAACCATTGCTTCTCTGGTATTTGCATCCGGAATGGCCGCTATATCAACAGTAATCATGGGCTTTGTGCAGCCGGGTGATGGGATCATTGTTGGTAATGTGTATGGTTGTACCGATTCATTAATGCGGTTTTTGCAAAAACGTTTTGGTATTGATGTATATTTTGTAGATGCAACTAATCCTGATAATGTGAGAGACACACTAAATGCACATCCTCATGTATGCGCGGTATTGATTGAAACGCCTGATAATCCTACATTGCAATTATGTGATATAGAAGCCATTTCAAAATATACAGAGCAGCATGAAGCCATGTTGATTGTAGACAATACATTTTGTTCTCCTTACTTACAACAGCCTTTCCGTTTAGGTGCAGATGTCGTTATTCATTCGTTAACAAAATATGTAAGTGGTCACTCCACTTCTATTGCCGGTGCAGCAATGGGGCCTTATGAATTTTTTAGTAAAGAGGTGTATCCGGTATACAAAGATTTCGGGCCCACACCTTCTCCGTTTGACAGTTGGTTAAACAGTTTAACGATACAGGAAATGGGGGTACGTATGGAGCATCAATGTAAAACGGCCCAGCAAGTAGCGGAGTTTCTAGAGAAACATCCAAAAATTGAAAAAGTATGGTATCCGGGATTGCCAAGCCACCCACACTATGAGATTTGTAAAAAACAAATGCGTAATGGAGGCGGCATGATCTCCTTTGAAGTAAAAGGTGGGTTTGATGCCGGAGTAAAATTAATGAACTATTTCGCACGTCCTGATACACCAATGGAATTGGCCGTAAGTTTGGGTTCTGTTATTAGTTATATTGAGCATCCGGCGAGCATGACACATTCTGTGATTCCTGAAGAAGACAGATGTGTTCGCGGTATTACAAATTCTTTAGTGCGTTTATCAATCGGAGTAGAAGGGTTTAGTACAATCAGCGACGCCCTAAATGCAGGTTTGGAATTATAATATCAGAAAAAGGATACTTTTCCTTTATAAATTAGACAAACATCCCATTTTTTGGGATGTTTTTTTATGCAGAATAGAGTAAATTTTATACATTTAGTACTTTAAGTACATAATTTAAATGGCAACTACAATCCTAGATCCCAAGTCAGTGAAAACTAAAATATCGGTTGATACCCTTAAAAAAGCATACACCTTAATGTGCACAGCCAAAAGCATGGCAGAGTTGTATGAAGCTAATAAAGAGATTACGGCTAAATATGTACATGCCACATCGCGTGGACATGAAGCGATTCAATTAGCGTTGGGATTACAGCTCCTGCCTCAGGATTTTGTGAGCCCGTATTACCGCGACGATAGTATTTTGTTGGGAATTGGGATGAGTCCCTTTGAGTTGATGTTACAATTATTAGCCAAGCGGAATGATCCATTTTCAGGAGGAAGAACATATTATTCTCACCCGAGTTTAAAAAGAGATGATATGCCAAAGATTCCCCATCAGAGTAGTGCTACAGGTATGCAGGCTATTCCTACAACCGGTATTGCGATGGGATTACAATATCTGGAATTGAATAAACTGCAAAAAGATTTTGGAGGTAAAAACCCTGTTTCGGTGTGTTCTTTGGGCGATGCCAGTTGTACCGAAGGAGAAGTAGCAGAAGCTTTTCAAATGGCAGTTTTAAAAAAATTACCAATATTATATTTAGTACAGGATAACGAATGGGATATTTCTGCTCATGCCAGCGAAATCCGTTCTCAGGATATTACCGATTACGCCAAGGGTTTTAAAGGATTAGAAACCCGTACAATCGATGGAACAGATTTTATATCGTCTTATAACACGGTTAATGAGTGTTTGGAAATTATCCGTAAAGAGCGTCGTCCGATGTTAATTCATGCGAAAGTACCTTTACTGAATCACCATACATCAGGTGTTCGTAAAGAATGGTATCGTCATGATCTCGAAGATGCGGCCAAACGCGACCCCTTACCACGTTTAAGAAATCAATTAATCATTGCAGGAGTAGATGCTGCTGAGATCAAAAAAATAGAAGACGAAGCCATTATATTTGTTGAATCAGAATATCAAAAAGCCTTAATGGAAGAAGATCCCCGCCCCGAAGATCTGTTCTTACATGATTATGCACCAACCCCTATTACCGAGGAAAAAGGAAACAGAGCGCCAAGTGGCAAGGAGAAAACCGTTATGGTGGACAGTGCTTTATTTGCGATAAGGGAATTAATGGCTAAGCATCCTGAATGTTTATTGTACGGACAAGATGTCGGTGCACGTTTAGGAGGCGTTTTCAGAGAAGCGGCGACATT
>JACQAK010000122.1 GCA_016194985.1 Bacteroidota bacterium | reverse complement strand
TATCTTCTATGATTAAAATTGTCTTCATGCCTATTTTGTATTTGGAATGGTTACCCTAAATGTTGTTCCTATATTTAATTCGCTCGTAAAATTAATTTGTCCGTTCAATGCTTCCAGGTATTTTGCAACAATATTAAGGCCTAGACCGGTACCCTGAATATTGGTGACGTTTTTGGCACGAAAAAATCTATTGAATAAATGTTCCTGTTCATCTTTTGGAATTCCAATCCCCTCATCGGTTACAGTAATAGAAGTTTCAGTCTCCGAAATTTTTGTATGCACGAGTATTTTTTTATTTTCTCCTGAAAATTTAATTGCATTCGAAATTAAATTTAATAAGATATTGCGTGCCATTTGCTTATCAAGAAAAGCATCTTCAATTCCTTCGTGGGTATACTCTATTATCTGCCCTTGTTTTAAAAGTGCTTTTATTTCCGTTATTATTTCCTTCGTTAATTGCGGAACGGAAAATTCAATATTGTTTGCAAATATTTTCCCCTCTTCCAAACGCTCTGCCGATAAAAAATCATTTAAAATTAAAGTCATATTTGTGACAGATGACTTAATTCGCGCAACATGCCTTTGTCTTTTTTCATCATCATCTTTAGAGGTGTACTTTCCAATTAGTGAAACGGATGACAGGATAGTACTTAAAGGGGTGCGAAATTCATGAGAAGCCATGGTGACAAATCTGGATTTCATGTCATTCAATTGCTTTTCTTTTTCTAATGCCTGGCTCAATTGTTCTTTTGAACGTTCCAGTTCCATAAGCGCTTCCTCCAGCACCTTAGTTCTCTCACCCACTTTTTTTTCCAGCTCCCTGTTTAATCGGTTAATATTTTCTTCGTGCTGCTTTCGCTCAGTTACATCAATGATAAAAGCTATTACTAAGGTTTCATCGTCTCTTTTATAATGCGAAAGGCTTATCTCAACAGGGAACTCAGTTTCATCCTTTCGTTTTCCATACAGGGTCATGTTTTTTCCCATTGAACGGGAACGAGGATGTTCATTGTAATGCTTACGATGTTCTACGTGATGTTCTGAAAACCTTTTGGGTATAAGATCTTCCACTACTTTGGTTAAGAGTTCACCCTTTTCATACCCGAATAATTTTTCTGAACTTGGATTGGCCCTTATTATACTTCCTTTAGAATCAGCAATAATAATGCCCTCCGTAGCATACTTAAACATAGCATCTAAGCTTTCCATGCTGAATTTTTTATTGGAGTCTAAGATAGTCAATCAAGTGTATTTTATTACAAAAGAGTTGAAATTATATAACCCGTTAATAATAAAAAATGACTTGGGTCAGGTTTTCCAACAAATAATTAGTGTATGGCTAACAAAGGCTTCCTTAAATGAAAAGAAAGTTCTTTTGTTACACTTTCTTTGAAAAGGTTATGAAAAATGTTGTGTTTTTTAGGATTCAGCATTACCACATCGGTAGTATGTTCATTAAAATAATTTTCCAATCCCTTCGCAACTTCATTTTCTGTTACATATACTGTTTTATGATTTATAGTATCCAGTTTTCGTTCAATACAAACGCTTGTCTCAGCTTTTTCATAGCTGATCTCTTCTTGCGGTTTTTCAACATTTACGATCTCCAGCTCCGCATCAAACATTTTACTGAAATATTTAGCAATGTAAATTAAATCGGTCTCTTCGGTTTTCTCCATATCGCAGGCAAAAGAAATTTTATGAATACGGTTATATTTTACATTTTCCGGAATAATAAAAGTCGGAATTTCAATATGCCTGGCTACACTAACCGCCGAACTGCCTATCAAATGCTCTTTTAATTTTCCCGCTTTTCCTACAATACCCATAACGATCAGATCGGCATTATATTTTTTTGAAGCGTCTTCTATAACATCATAAGGGGCTCCTATTTCAGTTTCGCATTCAATAGTAAGATATTTATTTTTGGAAAGCAGTTGTTGCTTCAAAGCTGAAAGTTGCTCGGCCGATCCCTTTTGCATAGCCGAAATAATTTCAACGGAAAAACCCACTTCGTAGCTGGCCGGCGGGAGCGCATAGGCATTTACCAAAATTATTCTTGCGTCAAAATACTTGGCTAATTCTACAGCATAATCTGCTGCATTGTCTGCCGCAGGAGAAAAATCGGTTGGCACTAAGATCGTTTCCATTTTATCTGTTTTTATTAATCAAAGATAATCCATTGATAAAAGGGGACCGATGATTTGACTTAGCTTAATAAATGATAATTGTCATGTTTGAATTACTTTTATAACAATTCGACTATTTCATTTTTGATTTTCCTTACATCTTTATTCCTATAAAAAGAATATCATCCGTTTGTTCGTTATTTCCTTTCCAGTCATTAAATGTTGTTTCGAGAATTAGCTTTTGTTGATTTACAGCCAAGTGATGATTAGCAAGCAGCATTTCTATTACCTGCTTGTATTTGAATTTTTTATTTTTTGGGCCTCCAAATTGATCAGGGTAGCCATCAGAGAACATGTAGATCATATCCCCCTTTTGTATTTCCATCTCCTTATTGGAAAATTTTTTCTCAACATTATCAATAGCACCTCCTATTGTGTATTTATCCGGAGCAAATTCTTTCAATACACCATCCCTGATCAATATAAGCGGGCGGTTGGCGCAGGAAAATTGCAGCGTGTTTGTATTTTTACTGAATGCGCATAATACCATATCCATTCCGTCACGGTAAGTACGGTTGTTTCGGTTCAGTGTTTCTGTGATTTTCTTGTCAAGAGAAATAAGAGCCTTTGAAGTGGTCTTTACTTCATCCAGTAAAAGAATTTGCTGTAACATTTCAAAACCCAGCATACTCATAAATCCTCCGGGTACACCATGCCCTGTGCAATCGGCAACGGCAATGATCTTATTATGCTCACTTTCTCCAAACCAATAGAAATCGCCGCTTACAATATCTTTTGGCCGGAAAAATATAAAAGCATCCGAAAAATGTTTTTTTATCTCTTCTTCCGGAATAAGAATTGCTTCTTGTATTCTCTGCGCATAATTGATACTGTCTAGAATATCTTTATTTTTTTCTTCAACTACTTTATTTTTTTTCTCCACCAAAATTTTTTGCTCTTCTATTGTCTTGGTTTGTTGCTGACTGACCTTCCACCTGTTTAGCATGAAAAAAGCGAATATGCCGGTACTAAACAAGGCGAAGACCGAGAACCAGATAATTATTTTCTGTTTCCTGGTTTCCGTTTCCGTTATTACATCTTTTTTTTCCTGTTCAGCTCTTGTAATAGTTTCTCTTTTATCGAATTCATAATTCATTTCATTGGTGATCATTTCTTTATTTTTTTTGTCATTGAACAAGGTATCTTTTGCGGCCGTTGCCTTTTTATAATGGAATAATGCATTGGCGGGCTTGCCGGTAATTTCATATAATGTGCTGAGATTTTTATGCGTCTCCATAATGCCGTCAAGACTATTGATCGCAGTGTCTATAGCCAATGCCTGGAGCAAGTATTTTTCCGCTTCGGTATATTTCTTCATCGAAACAAATAATGAGCCTATATTTCCGAGTGTATTGGCAATTTCACTTTTCGCACCTAAAAATTTCTTCATTTCTAAAGATTTAATATAATAATTAAGCGCCTTAGAATAATCCTTTTGTTCATCATACGCAACCCCTATATTGCCTAAATGCCTTGAGATACCCTCTTTATTTCCCAGTTCTTCATCCATTTTCAATGCCTGGAATAAATAATTGAGGGCCATTTGATAATTTTTTTTGCTCAGGTAAACTGTCCCGATATTACCCAGTTGAATAGTTATTTTAGCTTTATCTTTTAATTCCTCCTGAATTCTTAATGCCTTGAAATAATAATCAAGAGCCTTCGCATGATCATGTTGAATTCGGTAAACAGTTCCTATATTACCAAGCGTAATTGCCATTCTGTTTTTATCTCTTAATTTCTCCTCCATTTTTAAAGCCCTGAAATAACAGGCAAGAGCTTGCGGGTAATTTCCCTGATCTTGATAAACAATACCCATGTTATTGATGGTAGAAATTTTTCTGGCAAAACCATTGAGATTATTACCCGAAGGGCCTGAAAGCTGCTCCCAGATGGAAAGAGCTTTCTCATTGAATTTTAAAGAGAGTATATAATCCCCTTTGTCGTCATAAAACGAAGCTATTTGATGGTATGAATTTCCTATACCTGTTTGCCAGTTTATTTTTTTTGATAAAATTAGTGCTTCATTGCTTAACAGCATGGAAGTGTCGGGATTGTTGAAACTCAAGTACCAGGCAAGATTGTTGAGGTGATTTACCTTACCGCTATCATCCTTATCTTGTTTAAGCAGTTCCCGAAGAGAATCGGCTTTGCCCCGTTGAGCAGACAGATCGGAATTGTAAAAGCAGAACAGCGATACTATACAAAATACTTTTATTTTTTGTATCAAGGTAACCTGCTGCATTTAAACGCGGATAAAAACGTGAGTTAAAATTCTTTTTAAAGGTATCTATAAAATCCGTTTTAAAAAGTAAAAGCAGATCGAATTCCCGTTAAAAAATAAACTGCGGAAGCAGGTACTGTGTATGTGCATACTGCTGCCGAAAAGCAACCTCGTATAAAGTATCTCGCACCTTATCGGAAGAAACCGTTAAACCCTTTTTATTTTTTTTCTTACGCGGACTCTTTTTGTTGCTTTTTATTGACATGATCTGATTAAATTTTATTTTGGTGAAACTGATATGCAAAACCTACTTCACGATACTTACTGTTCCCTTGTACTCATGTTTTTTTCCGGAGGAATCATTGAAGTCGGCTTTCCAAACATACACATCTTCCTGAACTACTTCTCCTTGTTCTTTTACTCTTCCGTCCCATGTTTTTTCCAGATCGTTTGCTTTAAAAATTAAATTTCCCCAGCGATCAAAGATCTGCAAATGATAGGTGGAGTTATCTATTCCAATACCCGTTCCTTTAAATCCTTCATTTGTCCCGTCTCCATTTGGTGTAAATGCATTGGGAATGTAAAAAGTAAATCCGGGCTTTACTTCAATTGGTTTTGTAATTGAATCCTTACAACCGTAAGAATTAATAGCCCACTGGGTCGCATAATAAACGTAAGCCTCTTCGTGTAAATAAACATGCACAGGGTTTGTTACGGAAGTGTAATTTATGATTGCAGGGTTAGCAAATACATCACCCAAATTCCAGTTAACGTAGGTAGCACCCGATGAAGCATCATAAAAATGAACGGTAGGATCGATACCATCAGTTTCATTACTGTTTGATACATAAGTAAAATCTGCTTTCGGACGAGGGTAAACAGTAACATAATTTGGTTTAACAGCTGTTGCTACACATCCGCTGTCACTTGTAACTGTTAAACTTACTGTATAGTTTACGGTTTGCGTTTGTGAGTTGTTTCCGTACGCAACTGTCGGAGGGAATTGTCCGCTCGTGGTTGCTCCGTTTCCATAATTCCATGACCAGTTAACAATTTGCGAGGGAGCAATTATTGTTGAGTGATCGGTAAAGTTTACATTTAAAAGCGGGCATCCCTTTAAATTGATTCCTGTAAAAGCCGCCTGTGGGATCGGGTTTATGTAGACTGTTTTTTTAACTGTGTCTTTGCAAGAACCGTTTATTGCTACAATTAATCCTACCGTGTGTGTACCCGGAGTAGTAAATGTATAAGAAGGATTTTGGGTTGTTGCATCCGAAAAATTTCCATCGTTGTTCATGTCCCAGTTCCACATAGCAATATTTCCGGTAGAATTATCTAACAGTTGCATAGAGCTTCCCTGACAAATTTTATTTTGTGAATGAAAATCAGCCAGCGGATTTAAATTAATTGTAATTGTAAAAGAAGAATCAGGGCCGGTGCATCCGTTAAATGAAGCATGCACTAAAACAATTGAAGTTACCGAAGTAGTTCCTGAATTTATTGTTGTAAAGGCCGGGACATTTACACTGCCACTCGCTCCCAAACCGATTGCAGTATTCAAATTTGTCCAATAAAAAGAAGAAGAGCTTCCTCCGGGTGTAGAAGTAAAATTAATTGGTAAAGTTGTTTGTCCGGGACAATACTGCGGAGAATTTACATGATCTACCAGGGGTAAAGCTTTTACTACAACCTGCAAAGTTCCGCTATTGGTGCAACCTCCTGAGCTGCTGATTGCCAAAGTACAAGTATAAGTTCCGGAATTTAAATAAGTATGAGTTGTATTATTTGCCTGCGCAGAAGAAGTGCCATCGCCAAAACTCCAGTTATAAGTTGAACCCGGAGCAACACCGGCAGTAAGGTCTGTAAACATTGTGTTGCTTCCTTTGCAAACCGTATCCGCTTTGAAAATAACTGTTAATGCAGGATTAACTGCCACAGTTATATTTGCTGTAGCACTGCACCCGTTACTATTTGTTACGGTTAAAGAATAAACTCCGGCAGCTGTCATGGTGACATTTGTAATATTTGGATTTTGCTGCGTAGAAGTAAAGCCATTTGGTCCGCTCCATGCATACGTTGTTCCACCGCCTGATGTAAAATTCAATGTCTGATTTAAACAAACCGGGCTATTACTTCCTATTGTAACAGTTGGAGAAGGATTTACAACAACCGACGTTGTCAATGTATTTGGGCAAGTTCCGGTCAGTATTACAGAATACGTTGTTGTTACGGTTGGAGTAACTGTTATGGTTGCCGTAGTAGCGCCGGTGCTCCATGCATAGGTGCTTCCTCCGGTAACGGTCAATACGGCACTGCTTCCTACACAAATAGGCGGCACGTTAGGTATGGAACCAACGGTACCGGGAAGGGAAACGGTAACCGGAATAATAATAGAATCTTTTGGGCAGGTAACAACGAGTTTTACATTATAAGTCCCTGATGCTGCATAGGTATGACTCGGGTTTTGCTGCGTAGATGTAGTCCCGTCACCAAAATCCCAAAACCATGTGGAAGGCGACCACGGCCCCGACTGCCAGATACAGCTTCCTGTTGTGGTATCTTTAAAGTTAACTGTCAAATTACATAGCGGGCTGTTAAATTTAAATAGTGGATCGATCTTCGGCTTCAATGGTCATCTCCACCATTCCCCTTATTGGGCATAAAACTTCCCGCCGTCGTCGGAAAATTTGACGAGTGCGACGTGCCATTTACTATCACCTCTTCCTCACACGCTCCATGCAAAACAATCTTCGGATATTTATAGTCATCACTGTTACCCCCCATAAACGTTGAATACAACAAAGTACTTCCGCTTGCGTTGAATTTCGCTACAAAAATATCACCCCGGCCTGAACTTGCTGTACTTGCGCCTCCAAATGCAGACTGATAGGCGCAAGACGTTATAGGAAAACTTCCGTCATCAGTATCGGTGTATCCTGAAATGAAAGCTTCATCGGCAGAATTAATGGCGACTCCGCAAATTTCTTCTCCGCCTGTTCCTCCAAAATAAGTAGAATAAATAATTCCGCTTCCTGATGCATTGAATCTGGTTAAAAATCCATCGCCTCCCATGTAGCCGCTTGATCCGCCATATGTTTTGTCATAGGCCGTAACAGTTGTAGGAAAATTAGCTGAGGAAGTATTACCTACAACAAAAGCTTCACCGGCTGCGTTAATGGCTATGTCTCTTCCAACATCCGCTCCGTTCTGCGGACAATTGCCGTTTCCTCCCAATAAAGAAGAATAAACTACTCCCGATCCGGCAACATTTACTTTTGTAACAAATGCTTTCCATCCGCAATTTCCAAAACATGTCATAAAAGCTCCTGCAGTAATTGGAAAATCTGTATACGTTGGAGGATTATTTACCCAAGAACCGGTTTCTCCGGTAACAAAAGCTTCACCGGCAGAATTTACTGCTATTCCGTATCCCGCAGCGCCCATTGATCCACCAAGCAGGCCTGAATAAATAAGTGCTGATCCGCTTGCATTTAATTTTGTTACGATTGCACCTCCGTAATTACCTACAGGAGTAATGGCGCCGGGAGTAGTTGGGTATGCACCATTTCCTAATCCGGTAATAAAAGCTTCACCGGCGGCATTGATTGCAATATCACGGCCTTCATCACCAAATGCTCCTCCGATAAAAGTAGAATAGATTGCGGCGGTTCCGGTTGAATTAAGTTTGGTTACAAATACATCGCTATACATTCCTGAAAGAGCGGTTTGGTATGCACCTGCAG
>JACQAK010000139.1 GCA_016194985.1 Bacteroidota bacterium | reverse complement strand
GGTCCATCATAAGCATTTCCCGGTATACCAAATCTTCCCATCTGAAAAAAATCAACACCATTTCCTTCATTTGCGCCTACGGTTGCCGGATTACCTGGTTGTGTTTGCGGAAATCCTATAGATCCTGTAGATGCATTACCTGTTGTCCATTGCATCTTTCTGTAATAAAACCCTACATTCTTTCCTACCGGTAAAATAGGGTCGGTTCCATTAGTAAGCACTAATTGAAATGTATTTAATAATGTTGTATTTGTAAAACTTGTAACCGTACCTCCCTGATAGTATGGCAGGCTGTCCCATGTAATAACAACATAACTGGGATGTATATCTACTAAAACCTTACCATAATGCACTCCTCCTTTAATAACATCCGCTGTTCCATCAGCCCAAAAAGGCGCTATCATATTAACAGAATTGGATGGAAATCCAGTAGAGGTGTACCCTGTTGAGTTTGTATTAAATTGAACATTTCCATTATCAAATACGTTAACAGAATTATAAGAAACTCCATAGAAACAAAAATTAAATGGTAATGCTATGGTTGCCGTTTCATCATCATTTACACTCGTTGACGGAGAAGGCATTGGAAATGCAGGATTACCAACCATTGGAGGAAACTCACAAGGTGTAACCTGTACCTGTTTTCCTACAGTAAACGGAGTTTTCTTGTTAATGGGTTTTAATGACGTGGTATTTGCAACTACTTCAAAATCCGACAATTTACCTTCTGCCTTCAATACATCATACTGCTTACTACCAGCCACTACAGTCGCCTTTTTTGCAGGAAGGTTATTACTTTTTATTTTTCGGGCAATTTCTTGCTCATCTGTTTGAGCCAAAAAAAACAATGGCAAACATAACAGGCTAAATAATATGATTTTTTTCATTATATGGGAGTAAAAATATCTACAAATCTAATGATTTTAATCAGAAATTGAAAATGAATCCCTATATTTAACGCTGAACAATGAAGGTAATTTATATTATATGTGCATTTGTTGTGCTGGTTTTACTACTTTATAGTTTCAAAAAAACCGGTACTAAAACATCTATTTACCAATTTAAAGCCAAAACCATTGACGGTGAGGAACTTAGATTTGAAAGTTTAAAGGGTAAAAAAATCCTGATCGTAAATACGGCCAGCAAATGTGGTTTTACACCTCAGTATAAAGATCTGGAAGCTTTATATGAAAAGTATAAGGACAACAATTTTGTGATCATTGGATTTCCATGTAACCAATTTGGGAATCAGGAACCCGGAACCAGCTCCGATATTAAATCCTTCTGTACCAAAAACTATGGGGTATCTTTTCCTATGATGGAAAAAGTGCATGTGAAAGGTGATAGTATTTGTGATATTTATGCCTGGCTTACCAGCAAAACCAAAAACGGGGTTCAAAGCAGCTCTGTAAAATGGAATTTTCAAAAATACATGATCGACGAAAATGGTTTTTTAGTAGGTCACGTTTCTTCTTTCAAAAGCCCCAGCTGCTCCAAAATCATTAACTGGATAGAGGGTAAGTAATTTCTTTCGGGCGTGCCCCGCAAAAAAAACAGCGGGGTCGGGCTGTCACTTCAATCTTTTTGGGCTTCGGTACTTCGGGCTACTCAGTGGCTTCCTCAGCCTCCAAAAAGGATTTTCGTTTGCATCCCTCCGCAGGATATAGTCAAATTCGAAATTTAATTTTTAAACTTAAGTTGCACTTGCGTGAGGGATTGTCGTGGAAATCCTTTTTTGCGTCGTGCGCAAAAAAGATTGGAACATTGGCGAGGATAAAGCGTAGCTTTTGACGAAGGCACCGAGCGCAGCTCAGCCCGACCCGCCTTCCGACGGGACACGCCCAAAAAACACAACAAATTAAAACTATTACCTCAACACCGTTGTAGAATTTGCCTGAATGGTAGGCATAATAATAATGTCATTGATATTAACATGTGCCGGACGGGATGCGACCCAATAAATGGTTTCAGCAATATCTTCCGGCTTCAGAGGCACAATATTTTCGTACACTTTTTTGGCGCGCTCTTCATCTCCATCAAAACGCACGATACTGAATTCTGTTTCTACCATACCAGGGTTAATGGAAGATACTCTGATGCCATGAGCCAGCAAATCAATTCGCATTCCTTTATTTAGGGCATCTACCGCATGTTTGGTTGCGCAGTATACATTTCCATTGGCATATACTTCTTTTCCGGCAATGGATCCGATGTTGATGATATGTCCTTTTTTATGGGGAATCATTAACTGGGCTATTTGTTTAGTGATGTATAATAAGCCTTTAATGTTTGTATCGATCATGCGTTCCCAATGATCTAATTTTCCATCCTGAATACCTGATAAACCCGCTGCCAATCCTGCATTATTAACCAATACATCTATGTTTCTGAATTCTGCAGGTATAGCCTTAACAGCGGTTTCCACCTGTTTGGCATCTCTGATATCAAAGCACAGATCAAGTACTTTAACCGAATAGTCTTTTGTTAACATTTCTTTCAGTTCTGCCAACCTCTCGGCTCTTCTTCCTGTGATAATCAAATCATAGCCGTGTTTAGCAAATTCTATTGTTGCTGATTTTCCTATACCTGACGTGGCTCCTGTAATTAATGCGATCATATTTTTAACGAAAGGCTAAATATAAAACATTAGTCGTGTATAAATCTTTTCGTGCCAAAAAAATCTTGCAAATAAATTAAGTATATTTATAGCACTCTTTTTTAGAGAAACTAAATTATTAATATTCTCGGCTACTTATCTGCCCTTGCATTGGGAATTAAGTAAGCTGACTAAATATATAGAACGTATGGCATGTGGTAGTTGCTCAACCGGGCAAGATAAAAATGGTGTTCCTGCAGGGTGTAACAATAATGGCTCTTGTGGCACCGGAGGTAGTTGCAATAAATTAAATGTATTTGACTGGTTAGGAAACATGAGTTTGCCGGAAGGCCAGGCGCCATGTGATGTGGTAGAGATCCGGTTTAAAAACTCGCGTAAAGAATTTTACAGAAACGTTAATAATTTAACCTTAAATGTGGGCGACATTGTTGCTACGGAATCTTCTCCGGGACATGATATTGGCGTGGTATCTGTTACAGGAGAACTGGTACGTCTTCAATTAAAGAAGAAAAATATTAATTACAACAGCGAAGAGATCAAAAAAATATACAGAAAGGCCAAGCAACAGGATATTGATAAATGGCGTGAAGCTCAGGCACTGGAAGTAGAAACCATGTTTAAATCCCGTACCCTTGCTTTAAAACTCGGCTTACAGATGAAGATCAGTGATGTAGAGTATCAGGGTGATAAAAGTAAAGCGATCTTTTATTATACTGCCGATGGCCGCGTAGACTTCAGGGAATTAATTAAAGTGATGGCAGATGAGTTCAAGGTACGTATTGAAATGCGTCAGATCGGTGCACGCCAGGAAGCTGCCAGATTAGGCGCTATTGGTTCTTGCGGGCGCGAACTTTGTTGTTCAACCTGGTTAAATGATTTCAGAACAGTATCTACCTCTGCCGCCCGTTACCAGCAATTATCTCTAAATCCTTTAAAATTAGCCGGACAATGTGGTAAACTAAAATGCTGTTTAAACTATGAGCTGGATAGTTATCAGGATGCGTTAAAAGAATTTCCGGAAATCGATAACAGACGCTTGGCTACTGAAAAAGGTTTTGCCTTTCATCAAAAGACCGATATTTTTAAACGTATTATCTGGTGGAGCTATACCAGCGAACCGGATGTGTTTATTCCTTTATCCATTGCCCGTACCAAAGAGATCTTTAAATTAAATGCAGAAAATATTAAACCTGCAGACCTATTGGAACCTAAACAATTCAAGGAGTTGGAAGTAGTTAAACAACCGGATTATGAAAATGTGGTTGGTCAGGATTCGTTAACGCGTTTTGACAATAAGAAAAAACACAACAACAAGCCGAAACATCACAATAATAACCGCCGACCAAATCCTAATCAAAAACCACAGGGCGAAGCTTCGGCAAATGCTCCGGTGCATAAAGAAAAACAGGCACAGCCAAAACCGCAACATCAAAATAAACCGCAGCATAAGCCGCTACACCCTAATCAAAACAAACCGCAGCATAATGCTCCGTTAAAACAGCCACCGCAAAAAGGGGCACAGCAAGGGCCAAAACCTCAGCATAAAAAACCGGTACATAATCATAAACCAAAACCAAAAAATGATGGCAACAGTCATGCGTAATTTTTTTGCGATAGCAAGCTTCTGTTTGTTAAGCAGCTTATTTGTTAGCTGTAATAAAGATGTGGTGTTTAGCGAGTATACCAAACTACCGGAAGAAGGCTGGAGAACTGAAAATAAATTAAAGTTTGAAGTAGACATCAAAGACAATAATGCGTATCACAATGTGTTCTTAAATGTTCGTCATGCTGATGCCTATCCTTACAGTAATTTATTTGTATTCTTAACCACGACTTACCCGGACGGAAAGACATCTGTTGATACTCTGGAATGTATTTTAGCCAATAAAAAAGGTGAATGGCAGGGCGATGGCGCCGGCGATCTATGGGACAATAAAATCCCATTGAAACAAAATCTAAGATTCCCTCAGGTAGGTAAATATACTTTTAGCTTTGAGCAGGGTATGCGCAGTAATCCATTACCATTGATCATGGATTTTGGAATGACAATCGAGAAGGTGAAGCAGTAAATAAGATTAAATATCTTTATACTATCCTTTATCTTTCTTATTAAAACTATAGTTAAGCCCTACATTAATTCTTCCGGCGCTTTTTAAATTGCCATTGCTTACTTTTTCGGCCACGGTAAATTGCCATGCCAGATTGAGAGAAAACGATTTATAATACAGATCCAGTCCCGGGCCCACTAATAACGAATTAACCTCCGTGTTTTTTTGCAATACATTTTTTACACTCAAGCCTTTGGTTCTTTCGTAATTGGCTTGTACAGAAGGATAAAAAGAAACTTCTTTATACACCAGCTTATAAAATACAGAAGCAAAATCGTTATGGCTGTTTCCCAAGCGCTCGTTATAAATATTTTTGCCATTCATTTTATAATTCACACTGACACTGACACCTATTTTTTTGGTCATGATCACGTAGTTGCAATAGCCAAAGCCATCCCAGCTTCCGGTGCCGGGCTGCATTTCAAAAGGTAAGCGATCACTGTTATTATCATGCGCATAAAAATTTCCGGTAGGTAATTTAATACCTGCTCCTAAAATCAATTTGTGCCTTACTCGCTTATCAGCCTTTGGCGTGATGGCATGAAAGCCAGCATTGAAGGATATATCACCAAAACCGGTGTGATGATTGTACACATTATTCGTTTTTGACTTGTTGTCAAGCAAGGGTAAAAACACATTCAGTTCCAAACGCTTTACTACAAAATATTTAAACCGTAGTTCAAAGATTTTATAGGATTCGAAATCTTTACTGGAATAGCTTTTATTAGCCGCCATGATAGAATCTGCGGAACTATCTCCCCCATGCATGGTTCTGTAGGCCGACTTCGGAAAAAAATGACTTTGTGTCTGGTAATCCCTGTAGCCGTTAAATACTCGGTATCTGTGCAGAAAAGAAATACTGCTTCGGTTATCATATGGTGTAATACCCATATAATTTCCGCAAATATCACAGGCCAAAACTACTACCGATTGCAGCACAAAACAGATTATTAAAAATTGCTTACTGTTTTTCATGAGTAATTTATAAAAAAGCTTTTCGAAAGATGATTTTACAGTCATTCTGAACTTGTTTC
>JACQAK010000138.1 GCA_016194985.1 Bacteroidota bacterium | reverse complement strand
GTCGGGGATAGCAGATACCAGTGCTATTTATGGTTTTGTGCAACAGTCTTCTGATTTTAAGGCATTCAGTAAAAACTTTGATAAACGTTGGATGGCTTATGACTCGAGTCGTTTAACGAACCTGAGGAATTTTAAGGAAAATGAAATTTCTAAAATTGTAAAAGCTCAATCCACGTTGTTTTATCCTTTTTCGGGACCGGATATTTTGCATGCGCAAACTTTTTTTCCTGAGGCTGATAAATACGTTATGATTGGATTGGAGCCTGTAGGAAGCTTTCCGAACTTTAAAAAAGAAGAAACCGATTCATTGGATGCTTATTTTAGCAAGGTAAATACCTCGTTAAATGCTATTTTGAAATTTAGTTTTTTCAGGACGCAGAGTATGAAAAATGATCTTAAAAATGAAGAAGTAGACGGAACCTTGCACCTGTTGTTTTTATTTTTGAAACGCACCGGAAACCTGTTTTGTTCTGCTAAACCTGTTACGGTGGATAGTTTGGGGAATATTGACTATGTGGCTTCGTTTGATGCTTTAAAGAAACTGAAAACAAATACCCGTGGTGTGGAAATTAAATTTGTTGATATTCATAAACAGCCAAAGACCTTATATTATTTTTCGTTAAATGCCGCAGATGGAGGTCTGAAGTATAATAAAGGCTTTACGGCTTATTTGAAAAATTTGGGAACCGTGAATACCTATTTAAAAGGGGCATCTTACTTAATGCATAAAAATTACTTCTCGATGATCAGATCGATCATTCTGAATCAAAGTCAGCATGTGATCCAGGATGATAGCGGTATAGCCTTTCATTATTTTCTGGAGGATTCTCATCAGTGGGCTTATTCATTTTTTGGTCAGTATTTAAAGCCTATACCAATGTTCAAGGAGTTCTATCAAAAGGATCTGGATTCATTATACAAGAAACAAGGCTCCAAACCTATTGGATTTGGGATAGGTTATAACTTTAAAGATAAGAACAGTAATTTTATGATTGCCAGTAAGCAACTATAACTCATTTTTTTGGAGGATCGTATTTAACAAAAAAATTGATCCATATGGCTCTGGAACTTCTGAATACCAAAGGAAAGGAAATGATCAGAATCGTTAAGAGTGATAATAGATTAGGAGCAATGGCCCAGCCATAAAAATGAAAAACAGTAATGTGTACGATCACGGCTATCAAAGTTGTAGTGGCATGGCTGATCATCATGGCTCCGTAAAAAAAGCCGGTTTCTCTGTAAAAATCTTCGCCGCAAACAGGGCATTTAAGGGGCATTTTATCGAGGTCTTTTAAGATGTAAGGGTTTTTGTTAAGGAATAAATCTCCTTCCTGACATTTAGGGCATTTTAATTTAAAAATGCTATATAGCTTCGTTCCTTTTTTAAATGGGTTTGAAAATATAGATCTTGTTTTTTTCATGGTGATATCAGTCCTGCTTAATCCACAACTTTAAATTACCGTCGAAGGCATCTCTTTCTTTTTTATAAGAAGAAGGCACTTCAAAGTTATTACCATGATAAGTCACTAAGCGTGTACCGGCTTTGGCTTTGCTTAGTTGCTCATCCGTGTAGTTAAAATATGTTCGATACAGTTTTTCTTTAAGAGGAACTTCATCGTTTAATCGCTTGGCGAATTCCAGATTTTCGTAAAAGGGATTGAATAAGTAAAAGGCATCGTAGTCGGAAAAGTTTACGTTCAAAATATTGTCGTGAAGGATGGAAACGTTTTGGAGCTGAAACTGTTTTGCCAGTTGATTCCCTAGTTTAGCAATGCTTGCACGCTGCTCAACCCCATAAAAATGACTGTTTGAATATCTGGCAGCCGAAATGCAGAATTTTCCGACACCGGCCCCAATATCCAGTATTCGCCGGGCACCGGCTTCAGTAAGCCAACTACCTGCTATTTTAGCCGTTTCGATAGGAGTGAAATGTAACCGGGAAGCGTATTTCAAATAATCAGGTAAAAAGCTGTTAAAGCTTTCTTCGGTGAGCTCAAGTTGATAAACCGGACTTTCTGTATTATTTGATAAAGACATACGACACTACAATAGTATCTATTTTGAGTGCCCGGAATGCAAATTTTTATTACCATTTATCAAACGGATGTTATAAACAGCCTATCCGTGATGGTTTGCTTCGGAATATGTATATTTGTGTAACCTCCATTCTTTTGAAAATAAATCACGCGATATTCGTTTACAGGGCTTTTTTGGGCATTGCTATGTTGCTTATAATGCAAGTGGCTCTGTGTCAAAACGCATTTGTATTTGACTCTATTTTAGCTAAAAAGCCTATACTTAAGACGGTGAGTGCAGATTTTAAGAAGTACAGGCTACAAATTATTTATACACAGATCACCAGAGATGCACAGGGGGTTCCAAGTTTTAAAGATTATACCTATCATGTAGACTCTTCCAATTATTTTTATTGTGCCAGTCTTGTCAAACTTCCCTGTTCAATTTTGGCCTTAGAGAAAACCAAACAACTTAAAATATACAGTAACACCATTATGTTTACAGACAGTGCAAATGCCTGCCAGCATCCGGTGAAGAAAGATACAACAGCTCTTAATGGCTATCCGAGTGTTGCCCAGTACATTAAGCGTATGGCTTTAGTGAGCGATAATGTGGCTTATGGCCGTATCTACGAATTTTTGGGAGTGGATTATATACATCAGCGTTTATCGGATTTAGGCTATAAAAATATCCGAATTGTTCATCGCTTTGATGGAGGATGTAAAGGGACAGAACATACAACCACTAATCCCATTACTTTTTATGATTCGAATTTAAGACCATTTATTAAACTGAATCAGCAAAGTAGTTCTGCGCACTATATACATCCTTTGGGTGAGGTACTAGTTGGTAAGGCCTATATAAATGCTCAGAATAAAAGAGTAAACCAACCAAAAGATTTTACGGCTATGAATTATATGTCGTTGCAAAACACGCATTCGCTCCTTCGTCGCTTGATCTTTAATAATTATTTGCCGGTGGAACAACGTTTTGATATGATAGACGATGATCGGTTGTTTTTAATTAAGTATTTAACCATGTATCCAAGGGAAAGTTCGCATCCTACTTATCCTGCAAACGTTTATTTTGATAGTTATAAAAAGTACTTTATTTACGGTGATACTAAAAAGACTATTGCAAATAACGATATTACCATCACCAATATTGTTGGTCAGTCGTATGGTTTTATGGCAGATTGTGCATACATACAGAATAAAAAAGAACACATTGAATTTATGCTGAGCGCCGTTATTTATACCAATGAAGATGAGATTATTAATGATGGGAAATATGAATATAATACCATTGCTTTGCCCTTTTTGGCAGAGCTTGGGAGGCAGATTTATAATTACGAATTGAAGAAAAAGTAACTATCATGTCAGTTCGAGCGTAGTCGAGAACATCAGAAAACGATGTTAGAACGCTTCTCGACTACGCTCGAAGTAACAAAAATAAAACATTGAATGAATAGTATTGATAGAATAAAAAAACTTAAAGAGTTGTTGTTGATAGAACGTGAAGAAGACTACTATCAATACAAAGAACAATTTTTAAGAGCCAGCATCGAACAGCGAAAAAAGAATGGGGTTACCTGGTTCCCTATTCAGATCTTGTCTGATGAATTAGGCTATGCAGACTATGTGCATATTGAAATAGAACGAACCAATCAGCTGGATACGCCACATCAGTTTAGTGCAGGGAAAAACGTAACCTTGTTTTCTAATAAAAACCCGGACGATTTGCAGGAACTAACAGGAACCATCAAGCAATCAGGTAAAAACAAAATGAAGATCATTCTTCATACAGATGAATTACCGGATTGGTGTTATGAAGGTCGTTTGGGTGTCAATATTCAGTTTGATGATAACAGTTACATCGAAATGCAAAAAGCATTGGATGAAGTTATTGGTGCCAGAAACAACAGGGTGGCCGAATTACGTGAGATTATTGAAGGAACTGAAATTCCCACTTTTGAAAAGATTGATGACAGTATTATTATTCCTCAGTTAAATCTATCGCAAAACAGAGCTGTTCGGCATATTTTAGCAGCTAATGATATTGCCGTTGTTCACGGCCCTCCCGGAACAGGTAAAACAACTACTATTGTACAGGCTATTCGGTTAGTATTGCAAACAGAAAAGCAGGTGTTGGTTTGCGCGCCTACTAATACAGCTGTTGATCTGTTAACAGAAAAATTGCTGGAACAAGGTGTTAATGTGTTGCGGGTAGGGCATCCGGCAAGGGTTTCGGAAGAGCTTCAGAAAACCACAATCGACGGACAAATACAAACGCACGTTAATTATAGAGACATCAAAAGCCTTCGCCGTAATGCCGAAGAATATTTTAAATTGGCCTCAAAGTTTAAGCGTGTATTTGGAAAAGAGGATGCCAAACAACGAGCCTTGTATTACACCGAAGCAAGAAACTGTATCAAGGAATCACGTCTTTTGGAAGATTATATCGTTGATTCTTTATTTGAGAATGCGCAGGTTATTTGTTGTACACCTGTTACATCTACCAATAAAGCTCTGGCAAAAAAGAAATTCAATACCTTGTTTTTTGATGAAGCGTCGCAGGCATTAGAAGCCATCTCGTGGATTCCCTTATTGAAATGCAACCGTGTTATTTTTAGCGGCGACCACTTTCAGTTACCTCCCGTTGTAAAGAGTATCAAGGCTAAGCAGGAAGGACTTGATAAAACAATGCTGGACAGATGTATTCAACATGATGCGATTTCTTCTTTACTAACAAGGCAATACCGAATGCACCAGCATATCATGTCATTTAGTAATGCCTATTTTTATAATAATGAATTGGAAGCCGATATTACCGTAAAGGATACCTTATTGTCGTTGAATGAGGATATCGATATCCTTCATGTTCCTATTGAATTAATAGATACGGCAGGGTGCAGCTTTGATGAATTACAAAACCCCGAAACCCTGAGTTTATCCAATAAAGGTGAGGCTGATTTATTATTTAAACATTTGGAATTATTGTTGCAGCAATATCAGCTTTTGGGAGAACAGCCAACAATTGATATAGGAATTATCTCTCCCTACAAGGAACAGATAGAACTATTAAAAGAAAAGCTACAGGATTTTGATTACTCTTCTTATCCGGTAAATGAACTGGCCGTGAAAACAATTGATGGTTTTCAGGGAGAGGAATGTGATGTAATATACATTTCGCTGGTACGAAGTAATGCCAACTCCGAAATAGGATTCTTATCCGATATTCGCCGGATGAATGTGGCTTTAACACGTGCCAAAAAGAAACTGGTGGTGATTATGGATACCGCCACCATTGGCAATCATCCTTTTTATAAGTCATTTATTGAGTATTGTGAGAGCAATAACTTTTATAAATCAGCCTGGGAATATAGTTACGAAGTATAAACGCTTTTATGATGAAGGAAAAAGACTCACATCCTATTTCTTTTTTAGTGACCGACGATCGTTCTCATACCTTATTTAGTGAGCGATTTAAAGCAACGTATCATTCTACGCAAGGCGCTGTTTCTGAAAGTAAACATGTATTTATTCAAAACGGATTACATTATGTTCACGAGCAACTTGGGCAGCAACATATATCCATTCTGGAAGTGGGCTTTGGTACCGGATTAAATGCCTTTTTATCGTATGTATATGCAAAGGAAAAAGGATTGAAAATAGAGTATCATAGTGTAGAGGCTTATCCTGTGCCTTTATCGGCAGCATCT
Source organism: Bacteroidota bacterium (assembly GCA_016194985.1). Classification (GTDB taxonomy): domain Bacteria; phylum Bacteroidota; class Bacteroidia; order B-17B0; family Aurantibacillaceae; genus UBA4416. The sequence continues at coordinate 7,558 of JACQAK010000138.1, read as the reverse complement.
GAACTTAACTATACCCGTGAATTTACGGAAGCCGAACGTTGTTTGTTTAATCAGTTGCATCAGCAGGAATGGAATAAAGCGGAGCCAATTTCGGATTCGTTTTCTTTTATAAAGCACCTCACTCTTCTTGAGGAATTTAAGCCATCCCGACAATTTCAACTGATTTATTTTGATGCGTTTTCACCCTCCGAACAACCGCACTTATGGACTAAAGATATATTTGAAAACATGCATCAATCGTTGAATACGAATGGTGTTTTAGTAACCTACTGTGCTCAGGGACAAATGAAACGGAATATGAAGCAGGCGGGATTTAAAGTGACGGCATTGCCGGGCTTTGGCAGTAAGCGAGAGATGACTAGAGCAGAAAGATTTGATAGTATTTAATTATTGGGCGTGCCGGCGCAAAGAGCCAGCGCCGTCGGGCTTTCGGCACTCGCTTTTTTATTTGCCTTTAACAGCAACTAAAAAGAGCTCAAACAATGCCTCTATCCCTCACGCTCAAACACTTCGCTCAAGTTTAAAAGTAGTAAATGAAAATATGTTTTGCGTGAGGGATTGTAATGGAAATCCTTTTACGAAACGCAGTGTAGTAAAAGATTGAAATGAAAAGCCCGACCCGACTTCAGGCGGGGCACGCCCACATTCATATCATTCATTAACTCTGGTATCCGAAATTTTTTAGATTGGAATCGCTGTTACGCCAGTCTTTGGCCACTTTTACATATAATTCTAAGAATATTTTCTTGCCAAAGAATGTTTCGGCTTCCAGTCGTGCTCTGGTGCCCACTTTTTTAAGAGCCTCACCTTTATGGCCAATGATAATGCCTTTTTGACTATCCCGTTCTACAAGAATATCGGCCTGTATTTTTAAGATATTTTCTTCGTCTTTAAAGGAGTTAACTACTACTTCAACGCTATAAGGAATTTCCTTTTTGTATTGTAGTAAAATTTTTTCACGGATAATTTCAGAAACGAAGAATTTCTCAGGTTTATCGGTTAATGTATCTTTATCGTAAAAAGCCTCACCAAACGGGAGCAATTGCGTGATACGATACATGACGGTTTCTAAATTGAATTTCTTTAAGGCTGAGATAGGAATGATCTCTGCGTTGGGTAATTTTTCTTTCCACTCGGCCAATTTAGTGTCCAGTACTTCCTGAGTGGCCATGTCTATTTTATTTAGCAGAAGCAGTACCGGCGTTTTGGTTGTTTTTAATTTTTCGAGGTATTGTTCTTCCAAAACAATATCTTCATATATATCTACAATCAGTAAAAACACATCAGCATCGCTAAAAGCTGAGATCACAAACTCCATCATTTTTTCCTGAAGTTTGTAATTTGGCTTTAAGATTCCCGGGGTATCGGAAAAAACGATCTGATAATCGTCGCCGCTTACAATACCCATAATACGGTGACGGGTAGTTTGTGCCTTAGAGGTAATAATACTTAAGCGTTCGCCCACTAATGCGTTGAGTAGTGTTGATTTACCTACATTAGGGCAACCAATGATGCTTACAAAGCCTGATTTATGTGTAGAAAGTGAAATAGTTCTATTTTTTATTTGTTTACAAAGAAAAGAATTATATCTTTGCACCGCAATAAAAAAACGTTCTTTTTCAAACTAAACTAATTACCCTAATACATAACGTATTAAGCACATATTGCGGGATAGAGCAGGGGTAGCTCGTTGGGCTCATAACCCAAAGGTCGGGTGTTCGAATCACTCTCCCGCTACCATTGAAAAAGCCTCTTCATTATCTATGAAGAGGCTTTTTCGGTTTTAGGAGGAAAATGGAATAATATCACATAAAAACGTGAATATCTTTTTTTCTTAATTAAAAAATGAGCAGGTAAATTGGTTTTCTTTGTTTATATGTCACTTTTTATCACATCTTTAAATTCGGGTAGTAATGGCAATTGCTATTATGTAGCTAATGACCATGAAGCTGTATTAGTGGATGTAGGCATTTCATGCAGAGAAACCGAGAAACGAATGCTTCGCCTTGGGCTGAGCATGCAGAAGGTAAAAGCCATATTTATTTCTCATGAACATTCGGATCATATTAAGGGATTGGAAGTACTGGCTAAAAAATATCAGTTGCCTGTTTATATTACAGATGCTACACTGAACAACAGTCGGCTTAACTTATGTGGCTTGCCTGTGTTTACATTTAAGTCCTCTCAACCTATTACCGTGGGCGATTTAACGGTAATTCCCTTTTCTAAGTTTCATGACGCTGCAGATCCCTATAGCTTTGTTGTTAATGGAAATAATATAAACATAGGTGTTTTCACAGATATAGGTCATTGTTGCGAACAGGTAGTGAGCCATTTTAAATTATGCCACGCTGTTTTTTTGGAAGCCAATTATGATGAACAAATGCTGACTCAGGGTGTGTATCCGCATCATTTAAAACAACGCATCAGAAGCAACAGGGGGCATTTATCAAATATGCAGGCATTGGAACTTTTTAAAAATCACCGGCCTGATTTTATGAAACTGGTTATCTTATCCCATCTTTCAAAGGATAATAATTGCCCGGTTCTTGTTAATGACCTATTTACAACGCATGCAGAGCATACAAAAGTTGTTGTTGCCTCGAGGCACCAGGAAACAGAAGTATTCCATATTACGCCCTCATTTGAACATACTCAGCTGGCCGGGCATCGCGTTAAGGTTATTACATCCAAACAAACAACCTTGTTTTAATACTATTTAGCGATTGTAATCAATTCTGTATTTTCAATGGTTTCTGATAAAGCCTCATACAAAGTGTCCAGGTCCTTTTGAGAGTTGAATACCTGAATCGAATATCTTAAATAGGTGTCTTTTCCATGGCGCATCACGGGGATTTCTATTTTATAGGCTTCAAATAAATGGCGTTGAAGTGTTTCGGGTTCGGGAGTATGAATCGGAATACTGAACATTTGCCCTAAAAATGTATCATTCACAGGGCATAACGGTTGAGTTCCAGAAGATCACAAAAGCGTAGCGCATTATATTGAACTAACCGGCGACAATGTGCAGCCTGCATATTCCAGTTATTGGCGTTCATAAACTCAAGTGCTTTGGGTACTGTTAAAAAGGCTGTAAAGTCGCGTGTGCCTTGTAACTGGTGGTAGTCTAAAAATTGGGAATGAGAAGGCATCGCACTGTCGTACCCCCAACTAATAATCAAAGGATCAACCCAGTGCTGATGTTCTTTTTTTACATACAGGAATGAACAGCCTTTGGGTGTCATCATCCATTTATGGCAGGCACCGGTATAAATATCGGCTTGTAACTCAGATAGGTTTAGTGGAATATGCCCAGGAACGTGAGCTCCGTCTACAATGGTTAGTAAGCCTTTTTCTTTGGCCATCTCACAAATTTCTTTTACAGGCAAAATCAAAGCAGTACTGCTGGTTATCTGACTGATAAATATGGCTTTGGTATGTGGAGTCAGGCCTTTAAAGAAATCGGCGATAAAAGCTTCCTTGGTGGTCAGGGGCAATTGAATAGCTTGCCTCACATACTTCACTCCGCTTTGTTTGCTATAAAAATTCAAGGCTTTATCCATAGCTCCGTATTCCAGATCCGTGGTTAACACTTCATCACCTGACTTTAATGGTAAACTTTTGATAATAATACTCATGGCATAGGATGGATTGGGCGTATACACTATGTCATCAGCATGGCATTTTATGTATTGAGAAAGGGCTTCTCTGGATTGTTGAAGGTATTTGAAGCCATCATTGGTCATAAATTGCACAGGTTCAGCTTCCAGTTCCAACTGCCATTTTTGTAGATCTTCAAAAATTGGTTTAGGGCAGGCTCCAAATGAGCCAAAATTTAAAAAAGTAATATCCGGTCTTATTAAAAACTGTGATGATAGGTCTTTGTTATTGATCTGTTTCATGTATCAAAAATATGAAATTATCAGTTTTAATGGCCTTTAAAAATGATACATTTTTCGAAAAATCTTACATACGTAGGTATAATACAAAAGTGCTATTGACATTGACTTTTGCTTAAGTGTACATTTACGAAAACAAATGCGATAATTAGTTACTATGAAATTATATGTATTACTGGTGTTGATGAACGTAGTTGCTTTCACTACAATGGCCCAGAAAAAGAAAAGTGTAGAAGATGTGTTGGAAATTACGGGTGGCGCTTTATTAAATGATCAGAGAATTTCAGATTATTCGGTCTCTGTTTATCTGGATGGAACGCGTATCGACTCGATGTATACAAAATCAAAAAAATCGGTAAGATTTTACGTTGCTTATAATAAGGTGTATACATTTTTGTTTCAAAAACAAAACTGTATAGATAAGATCATGATTGTGAATACCCAATTACCGGATGGGCTGACGTCTATGGAAGATGACACCTTTGATTTTGAAGTGGAAATGTCACAGTCTTTATCAAAAAATAACAAGGAACTGGAAGATTATCCTGTTGCCGTATTGCTGATTGATAAAAAAGAACAAATGCTACAGGCTAGTTCTGAGTATAATAAGTTTACGCATTCTAATCCTGAGGTTATTAAAACTAATCATTTGGATACAGGATCGGATAAGAATAAAAAATAGATGGTTGTTTGGTTTAGATTTATGTTGGTATTAGAAGTAGGTATATAATTCGAGAAAGTTATCAGTATCATTATATATTGCTTCTTTTATAGTTAAGCCTCCAAGTAGTTGTGAGGCTTTTGTGTTTTTTATTTTAATGAGTCGTTAAGTAAACGTAGTTATCTCAAAATATTAAAGTATAAATTAAATACCGCGAAGAATTTATATGGCAAAGGAGAGTAAAAAAAGCAGGATTGAAAATTTAGAGCTTAGTAATGGTAACAGGAATATGTTTTATTCTTTGTTTGAAAATGCATTGAATGCTATTTTTTTAGGAATACCCGACGGCACATTATTAGAGGCCAACCAGGCTGCATTGGATATGTTTGGGTATAGTCTGGAAGAAATCCGAACGATAGGCAGGGCAGTTATTTTCGATCATGATGATGAGAACATGATCAAGGCTTTGAAATACAGAGAAAAAAAAGGAAGAGTGGAGGGAGAATTTATAGGCATTCGTAAAAATGGAGAACGGTTTCCTTGTGAAGTATCATCAGCTGTGTTTGAAACGGAATCAGGAGAATTAAGAAGTAGTACAATTATTGTGGATATTACCGAGCGAAAAAAAGCAGAACGAGAAATGTCTCTGTTGATAAATAACACGGAAGAAAGCTTTATTTTATTGGATAAAGATCTGTGTATCGTCTCATTTAATAAGCAATTTAAAGACCGTTATAAGAAATTATTGAATAAGGATGTTGCAAAAGGCGATTCTATTTTAAATTATGTACAACCTAATCGCCTGGAAATAGTAAAGGACACCTACAAAAAGGTGTTAAGCGGGCAAACCGTGGAAGATGAAATTGAGGTGTTTACTCCCGATCAGGGTCATCTGATTTTTTCGAGCATATACAAACCGGCATTGGATAATAGCGGGAACATTATTGGAGCGTTTGTAACGACAAGAGATGTGACAGAGAGGAAAAAAGTTCAGCAGTTAGTTGTTTCTAATGAAAAGAGATTTCGTTCGATTATAGAATATACAGGAGATTTGATCACATTAACCAATGGTGATGGAAATATCATCTATATGAGCCTATCTCTTGAAAAAGCGATTGGATACACTCAGGAAGAGATTCTTAACAAATCCTATAAGATGACAATTCATCCTGATTTTAAAGAAGAATCAGAATTGATTTTTGAACAATTAATAAAAAACCCCGGAGTTCCTATTCCAAGACTAACGAAAATTTTACATAAAGATGGACATTTTGTTTGGGTAGAGGGCGTGGTAACTAATTTGTTGCAGGATGAAAATGTGAAAGCGATCGTATCTAATTATCGTGATATTTCCGAGAAAATAGAGATTAATCAGCAGAAAGAATATGAACGAAAAGATAAAGAAGCGCTGATAAACAGTACGGATGATTTAATATGGAGTGTCAGTAAAGATTTCAAATTGATTGCAGGAAACAAAGCGTTTATCAATTCGATGAAAGTGTATACAGGTGCTGTTTTGAAGCGCGGAGATGATTTGCTGTTGAAAGACCATTTTAGCGATGATTTTATTTCTTTCTGGAAAGAAATGTATCAAAAAGCATTACAGGGAGAAAGTTTTAAAAAAGAAGTCTTTTCACCTGTGCAGGGAAATACCTCGCGAATATGGACGGAAACCAGTTTTAATCCAATATACCATGAAGAGGAAATAATAGGAATTGCCTGTTATGCCAGAGATATTACCGAACGGAAATTGAGTGGGGAAAAATTGCGTATATCGAAAGAACGTTATGATATTATTGCCAAAGCAACAAATGATATTATCTGGGACTGGAATTTAGTGTCCAATAAGATAAAATGGAACAAAGGAATTTTGAATGTTTTTGGATATACAGAGCGGGAATCTGATATGAACATTGATTGGTATTTCAGTAAAATTCATCCAAAAGATTTGTCCAGGGTTAAACAAAATATAGAGTTAAGGATTTCCAGAAAAGAGGTTCATTGGGATGAGGAGTATCGCTTTAGATGTGCTAACGGAACCTATAAATATGTGAATGACAGAGGGTTTTTGGTGGTGAATGATTCTGTTCCGGTGAGGATGATAGGAGCTATGCAGGATATTACCAGGCAAAAAGACGAGGAGCAACATCTTAAATTATTGGAATCGGTTATTACACATACCAATGATGCTATTATGATCACAGAAGCAGAGCCTTTTGATGAGCCGGGCCCCAGAATCTTATACGTTAATCAGGCATTTACCAATATGACCGGATATACTCCCGAAGAAGTTATTGGTAAATCTCCCCGTATTTTGCATGGATCAAAAACAGATAAAAAAGAATTAAAACGGTTAAGCGAGTCTATCAGAAAATGGCAACCCTGTGAAGTGACGGTGATTAATTATAAAAAGAACGGCGAAGAGTTTTGGAATAATTTTTCTCTGAGTCCAATCGCAAATGATAAAGGCTGGTTCACTCATTGGATATCTGTAGAAAGGGATGTTACTTCCAGAAAACAGGATGAGATAGAAAGAGAACAGATCATTGCTGAGCTGTCACAAAACAATCTCGATCTGAAGCAGTTTTCATATGTCACTTCTCATAATTTGCGAGCGCCTATTGCTAATTTATTAGGGCTTTCGAGCCTTATTGATTATTATGATGTGACTGACGAGTCTTTGAAAAAAATACTGGAGGGGATTAAACAATCGGCAAAAATGTTTGATGAAACAGTAAAAGATTTGTCGAAAGTATTAATTATCAAGGATCAGATTAATATAACGCTTGAAGAATTTTCGTTGATGGATATGATTCATAAATCATTATCACAATTAGGTATTTCAACCGATGATGATGATGTTGAAATTAGTTATCACATAACTGTTCAAAAGGTTGTATTCACTGCTTCTTTTTTAGAAAGTATTTTTCTGAATTTGTTTACAAATGCCATAAAGTATAAATCTCAACTTCGTAAATTACAGATCAATATAAGTTCT
>JACQAK010000100.1 GCA_016194985.1 Bacteroidota bacterium | reverse complement strand
GCATCGTGGTTAGAAGATGCGCCCTGGCCGGCGACGAAAGATGAATTGATAGATTTCGCCATGCGTTCAGGCGCCCCGATGGAAGTTATTGAAAATCTCCAGGAAATGGAAGATGAAGGCGAAGCCTATGAAACCATTGAGGAAATTTGGCCGGATTATCCAACAAAAGATGATTTCTTTTTCAACGAAGATGAATATTAAAACAATAAAAAAGGTTCGCTGATACCAGCGAACCTTTTTTATAATAACTAAATCTTAATCGTTAGCATCAATAACACCATCTGCAGAGTTCGTAGGTTTTCCATTCGCTTTTGCTTCTTTGTGTTTTGCTTTTAATTTTTCCAATTGCTCAGGTGTTAATAGTGCTTTCACACTTTGACGATATTCTTTCTGAACGGCATCTATTTCTTGTTTGGCGGTTTCTTTTTGCTCCGGCTGACCTTTATATTTTAATCTGATAGCGTCGGCTTTTGATACTTTAGTGCTTGCCAATTCTTTTACTTTTGCTTTTTGTTCATCAGTTAAACCAACCACAGCATTTAAATTATCTATGTTTTTTTGTACACGTTGTTCAGACGTTAATTTAACATGCTGTTCTTTTCCTGGTTTTGATTTTATGGGAGTTTCCTGTGCGTTTGCAGAAATTGATAGTGTAACTAAACTAGCTGCTAATAAGATTACTTTTTTCATAGAATATGTTTTAGGTTGTAAATATATGATTCTTTGATAGCTATAAGGTCAGGTAGTTTAATCCGGTTTTGTTAAAATATTAAAATTTAACTTAATGACTTATGAAAAATAAAAAAAGCCGTTCAATGATTAATCGAACGGCTTGGCTTATCAAATATATTAATATTAATATTGAACTTTTGGTATCATACCTCTTATGCCCATATCAACTGGTACTTCACCTATTTCAGGCTGATAATATCCGTCAACAGTTGACTCGATCCATTCGAAACTTTTATTGGTTGATAAAGAAACGGTAACAATAATATCCTGAGTTTCGCTGCCTGTAATAGTTAATACCTGATTGGCACTGCTCATATCTGCAAACTGAGCGGTAACAACACAACTGCCGGCAGGAACTGGGGAATTAGCAAAATTTGGATTTACTACAGTTGTTGCAGCGGCAGGAGCTTGCCCATCTGCTTTCCAATATCCATAACCATTGATATACGTTTCAAAGCCCCAGTATCCCTGAGGATGATTAGCTGTTGGTCCACCAACAGAAGCAGAAGGAATATAATCCTGATCTTTGATTTTGTATTTGGTAACGTATGTTTTATAGCCTAAAAAGGAAGCCACTGTACCGGTTCCAATATGATTGCCGGGTAATGCATTTGCTTTATAAGGAATATCATAGTTTTGATAAGATAACGATAAACGCAGCCATTTATAAGTTCCAGGCGTTACCTGACTTAATGGGATCGAATAAAAAGTAACATTTTCTCTTACAACAATCGATTTACTGAATTGGATGGCTGTGGTACCACCTGCAGCAGTTTCCGGTGCATGATACAAAACCTGTCCTGCACCCAGCGCCGTTAAATCTCCCGGAGCCAATTCCAGATAATGTGCCGCCATTTGATTGAACTTAGGAGAATAAGCCCCATGCCCTGAAGGAATAGTAGAAGGTTGACCAAAATTGTCCAGTCTTATCTGAGTAGAATCAAATTTGAATTTAAAAATTAATCGAGGGCCTGTTCCCGTAGCTGTCCAAACAGTGTCGGGATAACCTTCATCGTTTGAGGCAGTGGGAGTGGGTGTGTCAGGAGTTACCTCTTCTTCCTTTTTTTTGCAGGAAAATGTAATCCCGCAAATCAATAAAATGGCAAATAATTGTTTCATTATAACTTCGGTTTAATCAAACGAATATACAAAAGAAAATCTGACAATAATCGTTACAAAAAAATAATCCCTTACAATATTTGTAAGGGATTATATGATTATCTGGTAAAAGTAAAGAGAAAATAATTAAGCGGTAGGCTCATCGTTTTTAGGAAGTAATTCTGAAGCGGCTAGTCGTTCTTTTTCTTCTGCAATATCTTTATCAAAAGGGCGTTTTCCAAAAATAGACTCCAAATCCTCTTTAAAAATAACTTCTTTTTCCAGTAATTTTTCTGCTAATTGGGTTAGTTTATCTTTATTGGCTAACAAAATGGCTTTCGTTCTTGCATACGCAATATCGATCATTTTCTTCACCTCTTCGTCAATAGTTTTAGCCGTATTTTCGCTATAAGGTTTGTTAAAGCTATATTCGCTTTGTCCGCTACTGTCATAATAGCTTACATTACCGATTTTATCATTTAACCCATAGTATACGATACTGGCGTATGCCTGACGGGTTATTTTTTCCAGATCACTTAAGGCACCTGTAGAAATTTTTCCAAAAATGATTTCTTCGGCAGCACGACCACCTAGGGTTGCGCACATTTCGTCTACGATCTGTTCGGTAGTGGTAATCTGTCTTTCTTCAGGCAAATACCAGGCAGCGCCTAAAGAACGTCCGCGTGGAACTATCGTTACTTTAATTAAAGGAGAGGCGTGTTCACACATCCAGCTCACTGTAGCGTGACCGGCTTCATGAAACGCAATCACACGTTTTTCGGCAGGGGTAATGATTTTATTTTTCTTTTCTAACCCGGCAATAATTCTATCAACGGCATCTAGAAAATCCTGTTTGGTTACTTGTTTTTTATTAGCACGGGCAGCAATTAATGCAGCTTCGTTACAAATATTGGCAATATCTGCACCGCTAAATCCGGGAGTTTGTTTTGCCAAAAATTCAATATCAACAGAACTGTCAATTTTTATTTTTTTCAAATGTACTTTAAATATTTCCTGACGTTCTACAACATCCGGCATATCTACATAAATTTGTCTGTCAAAACGTCCGGCACGCATTAAAGCTCTGTCTAAAATATCTGCTCGGTTAGTTGCTGCTAAAATAATCACACCACTGTTTGTTCCAAATCCATCCATTTCAGTTAATAACTGATTTAAGGTGTTCTCACGTTCATCATTTCCGCCGGCTGCTGCGTTTTTACCACGCGCTCTACCAATGGCATCAATTTCATCAATAAAGATGATACAAGGGGCTTTTTCTTTGGCTTGTTTAAACAAGTCACGCACACGGGATGCACCAACTCCTACAAACATTTCCACGAAATCAGAACCTGATAAAGAGAAGAAAGGAACTTTGGCTTCACCGGCAACGGCTTTGGCTAACAAGGTTTTACCTGTTCCCGGAGGGCCAACCAATAAGGCCATAAGATCACCATAATGGCAATTGGCAACATCCATCCTAAATGATCACTCCACTCTGTTCTATCCTGACGGGATGGAGATACACGAATTGCAATTGGTAAGTTTGCCGTGTTTTGAACAGATCGTACCTGTTCCAGGAAATCTTTTACATCAGGGATCGACACTTTAAAATGAGGTCCCCGAGCAGATTTTGGATCTGGAAAGAAAGGAACTGATTTACCTGTTTTATCCAATGCAGAATAGCGAGGTAATTTTAAGCTATCCTGATTGATGGTTATTTCCGCAACTTTTTCATTTACAATAACAATATCTTTCACATCACCTTTGGCCAACATATTTTGCTCAAAGTAGGTTTCATCCACTTCGTAAATTTTACCTTCAAAGTCTTGCCCAAAAAACACGAATATAAGCAAGCCAACAATCACTAATCCGTAGATCCAGTAAAAGCTGTTGCCTCCATTGCCTCCACTATTTGACCCTCCAAATGGATTGGTTGGTTTTTTTCCGAAACGATCCTTCATTTTCTCGAATTGCTTTTTTCGCTCTTCTTCAGGAGTATTTAAAGGAGTGGGGTTATCGTTTTTTGGCATATTATTTTCTTCGTCGCTCATAATTAAATTATATAACCTGTTATTTTATGTTTTGTTTAATCAGCAATTTTTGTTATTTCGGCATCTGCCCAAAGGCCTTCCACATTGTAAAATTCGCGGGTTTCGCGCATAAATACATGAGCTACAATATTCACATAGTCAATTAAGATCCATTCGGCATTTTGATAGCCTTCACTTCGGTATGGTCTTTCGCCTGTTTTTTTAATAACCGATTCTTCCAGCGAATCAGCAATGGCGGCAACGTGTGTTGTACTATCTGCATCGCAAATAACAAAGTAATCGGCTACACGATGTTCCAGACCAATGAGGTTTAAAACAGTAATATTTTTTGCTTTTTTATCCTGCATACCTGCCACAATCGCATCCAGCAATCCGGTAGTTTGCTCCTTAGTGGCTGCTTTTTTGGGGCGTTTGGCCCCGCTGGAAATTTTCTTTTTATTTTCGGTATTAGCAATACGGTTGGCTTCTTTTTGTAGCTCTTCTTTTTCCGTTAAAGGTTTCTTTACTACTTTTTTTGCAGCCGCTTTTTTAGGGCTTGCTTTTTTTGCAGAAGATGCTTTTTTCGTAGCTGCTTTTTTTACTGGTATTTTTGCCATATCTTTTTGTTGCTAATGCTATTCCGTTTTTTACTTTTGTTTTTGCTTAAGCAACAAATTTAATCTTTTTGCCTAAATGGGAACATTGTTTATTGGAAAGAACTCGCTTTTTTTACACGAGGTAGAAAGTACCAATACTTATGCCATGAACTTGTTAAGGAATGTTAATCCAATAGAAGGAACTATTGTTTTTACGGATAATCAAACCAAGGGAAAAGGACAAAGGGGTGCCTTGTGGAGCACTAAAACAGGGCAAAACATTACCGTATCTGTCATTTTAAAACCTCAGTTTTTAGGCCTACAGGAAACCTTTTATTTGAGTAAAATTAGTGCGTTAGCCGTTTATGACGTATTGACTGATATTTTGCCTAGTGGTCAATATGACATTAAAATTAAATGGCCAAATGACATATTGGTGAATAAGCAAAAAATAGCCGGCATTTTAATTGAGAATAATTTTCTGACAAACGCCATACAATATTCTGTTATTGGTATTGGTTTAAATGTGAACCAAAGCGAATTTGCTGATTTTGAACGAATGGCCACGTCGTTAAAATTGCTTACTCAAACGGATCATGATAGAACGTTGATCATGGAACGATTATGTTCGAAACTGGAAAAGTGGTATCTGAAATTAAAAGAACAAAAAAGAGAAGTCATCGATACTGCCTATCTGGATTGTTTATTCGGGATACATCAAACCCTGAATTTTTCGGATGCCAATCACCATACATTTGAGGCAAAGATCATTCAGGTCACAAAAAGCGGGTTATTGGCCCTTGAACTACCTGATAATGAAGTAAGAGAATATGATATAAAAGAGATCAGGTTTTTGATCTGATCGGATTTTTAATAAAGATTGATAAATCCTTTCTGATTTTGCAGAAAGGATTTTTATTTTCGTGTAGTAATTATATTTTATACGATGAAACAATACCACGATTTAATGCGACATGTTTTAGAGCATGGAGTAAAAAAAGAAGACAGAACTGGAACAGGAACCGTGAGTGTATTTGGATATCAAATGCGTTACAATTTAGCGGAAGGCTTTCCGTTATTAACTACCAAAAAACTGCACACCAAATCAATTATCCATGAGCTGTTATGGTTTTTGAAAGGCGATACCAATATTAAGTATTTAAAAGATAACGGTGTACGTATATGGGATGAATGGGCTGATGAACAGGGTAATTTAGGACCGGTGTATGGTTACCAATGGCGTAGCTGGCCAACACCCGATGGCAGGCATATCGATCAGATTTCACAGGTAGTGGATATGATCAAAAAAAATCCTGACTCGAGGCGTTTGATTGTAAGTGCCTGGAATGTGGCAGATATCAATAATATGAAATTACCGCCCTGTCATGCATTCTTTCAGTTCTATGTTGCCAACGGGAAATTAAGTTGCCAATTGTATCAGCGCAGTGCCGATATTTTTCTGGGAGTACCTTTTAATATCGCGTCTTATGCTATTTTAACGATGATGATCGCTCAGGTATGTGATTTACAATTGGGCGATTTTGTTCATACATTGGGCGATGCACATTTGTATTCAAATCACATCGAGCAGGCCAAACTTCAATTAACAAGAGATTTCAGGCCTTTGCCAACTATGAGAATAAACCCGGATGTGAAATCTATTTTTGATTTTACAATAGAGGATTTTACATTGGAAAATTACGACCCGCATCCTCACATTAAAGCAGAAGTAGCCGTATAAAAAAATCAGATAAAATTTCATCAATCATTAGAATACAATTAACTTTACGCAAATTAAAATTATGAGCGATATTAAAACAGTATTAGAAGGTGCTAAAGCACAAATGGAAAAAACAATTTCTCATTTGGAAGTGGAATTAGCGAAAATAAGAGCAGGAAAAGCCAATCCAAGCATGTTGGATAATGTACAGGTTGATTATTACGGTGCCAAAGCACCACTAAGTAACGTAGCCAGTGTTAATACACAGGATTCGAGAACCATACTGGTACAGCCTTGGGAAAAATCAATGTTAACTCCCATTGAAAAAGCTATCCAGGCTGCTAATTTGGGCTTTAATCCACAAAACGACGGTGTATTGATTCGTATCATTGTTCCACCATTAACTGAAGATCGTCGTAAGGATTTGGTAAAAACGTCAAAGTCTTGCGGAGAGGATGCTAAAGTAGGGTTGAGAAATATTCGTAAAGAATCTATCGACAAGATCAAAGCTTTGCAAAAAGCCGGCTTGCCGGAAGATGAAGCAAAAAGCGGGGAAGTAAAATTACAGGGAATTGTTGATGATTTTGTTGCTAAATGTGAGAAGCATTTGGAACAAAAAGAAAAAGAGATCTTAACGGTTTAATCCAAAACATATACAAACCAAAAGCCTGAGTTATATAACTCAGGCTTTTTTATATTATTTTAAAACTTATTGAATACTGATTTTAATGTTTTCGGTCACGCCAGCATTTTCAATAACTACGTAATAAATACCTGCAGCTAAATGCGAAACATTAATTGTTCCGTTGTAGGACATTAACTGAGCGTTAGCTATAACTTCCACACCAATAGAACTGATGATTTTGATGGTAGCGTTGCTATAGTTATCACTGGCTTTAACTTTTAAAACATCAGATGCCGGATTAGGGAAGATGTTGATGAAAGATTCAGAATTGAATTCAACGGCTACCACCTGAGTATATGTAAACGAACCATTCTTATCCACTTGTTTTAAACGGTAGTAAGAGATGCCATTGTAAGGATGCTTGTCAATAGCATTATAAGTTTGCTTACTTAAACTGTTACCATTTCCATAAGCATTTACAGAGGTTACATATTCAAAGTTTTTACCATCAGCACTTCTTTCCACTTCATAGTGGCTGTTATTTTTTTCAGAAGCCGTAGCCCAATCCAGACTTACGGTTTTATCCACAGGCAGAGCAGTGAAAGATAATAACTCGATAGGTAAAGGATTAGTACCACCAATTTTATTAGCAAGAGTAAACCGGCTGAAAGAGTTGAATGCAGTAGGAGAAGAAGTAGAGCTAACACTACCAGCCCCAGCCGTAGCACCGGTACCACCAATATCAAACCAGTTAGTAGGTGAAGTGGATGTATTTTTAACGATGGTAGCAGGTCTTACATATCCAAGCGCTTGAGCATCGGCATTGGTTAATTCTGCTTTATAGGTATATGAAGTAGCGGCATTATGTTTAGCAGCTAAAACAGCGGGTCTCCAATCGGCGGCTTTACCAATAGGGAAGTTAAGAGTACGGGATCCATTTAGCGCCATGTCATAGTTCATTGGACCGTTAATATAACTGGTGCTATTACCAATAGTAGTTGTAGCAGCATCATTCATATTAAGGATGTTTGAAGATGTTGTGTTGATTACTCCACTTGTTAAGGCCATGTCGCTGATAATATTGATACGCGTATTTAATGTAACGCTATTCCCGGTTTTGTTAAGTGTTAGCCTTGTAAAGTTTGGATTATTTCCTGATAATTTATTAATGCTTTGAACTTTATTTCCGTCTAGCGTTACACGTCCTGACGCACCACCAGCAAAAGTTATAGCAGATCCGCTTGGAGCTGAAACAGTAATATCTCCATCGAAAGTTGAGACAGCATTATAAGAAGGTGCAATAGTACCCGCAGCTCCCTGTATAAAAGAGACATTATCATTAAAATCGTCGGTAATAGTTCCTAATCTCCATCTACCACTTGCGCCTGTTGTTGAAAAACTTGTCACAGCGTTAAATGTATTATTACCATTTGAATCATCGTTAGAAGTACCGGTTTTTAAAAAACCTACAGTTCCGTTAAATGTATTGCCTACAACTACAAATCCGGGAGACGTAACATTTAAATTGCCTCCAAATGTGCATCCATAGGTAGAAGGTGAAGCGGCTGCTCCAATTTGAATTTCAGCTGCAGTACCTGTAAGCGTTAAGCTTTGAGGTGTATTGCCTATTTGATTGAATTTATATAGATATAGAAAGCTACCTGTGAATCCTGTTCCTCCTATAGATATTGTTTTTCCATTGGCAAGTGTACTTGAACCTCCACTAAAACCAAAAGCAATACCACCTGTGGATGTTCCGGTCATGGTAATGTTTTCAGGGAAGGAAGTATTATAGGTTCTTGCCAAAGTAACGCCACCGGAGCTTGTAAGATTGAGGTTAACCGTTGATGAATAAGAATCTGCGGCGAATAACTGAGAGCATTGAATACCAGCAGCGCCTGACAAATTAATCGTATGATCACCTGTGAAATTATTTCCTCCCCATGTCCGGGTTGTAGTTGGACCACTTTGATTAAAGATGGTTATCCCTCCAAAAGAATTCCCTGTTAATTCAATGCCTTTAGCCGAAGCTGTAAAGTCTCCTGGAAAACTGCAACCAGAAGTTATATTTGCCTGATCTCCCATTCTTAATACAGTAGCTGCTCCTGAAAGATTGATGTTTTGAGCAGTGGCACTGTTTTGACTAAATTTATATAAATAGAGATAGCCATTTGCGTAACCTCCTGCGCCAACTGTAATGGTTTTGGTATTGCCTAATATACTTGTACCACCATTTGCACCAAAAAATATTCCTCCTCCTGTTGTATTGCTAACTGTAATATTTTCAGGATAGGTTGTAGCATATGTTCGGGATAGTCTTATAGAACCTGTGCCGGTATTATTAATGTCAAGTGGCGTGGTAAATATATCAGCAGAAATACTACTTGAAAATCTAAATTCACTGGTTCCGGAATTGTTTAATGTTACTGTATTATTAAATGTATTTCCGCCACAATCATCTGCAGTTCCTCCGGTTTTAGTAAAAACAGACACTCCGTTAAAAGTGGAAGCTAACAAAATGATACGGGGAGCAACATAATTCACATTCGCATTAAATACAGAAGGCTTTCCTGAGGCGCCAATAGCCAGTACGGCAGTGCCTGTTAATGTAAACGATTGCGGCGTTGTTCCAAGTTGGGTAAAATTTTCTATATCCAGTCGTCCTGAACTAAATCCTGTGCTGCCAATATTTATTGTTTTGCCAGCTGTTAATGTAGATGTTCCTGCTCCATTGGTAATAGTAATAGCACCTGAACCCAGACAATTTAAAGTTAAATTATTATTAAAAGTTACTTTTCCGTCATTTCCAAACATAAAGGCTGCTGCACTCGATCCATAATGGGTGGCAACAACAGCGCCATTAAAAATGGCTCTGGTATTTGGATCATATGCTATTTGCATATCTGTTGTAGAAGAATTGCAATAAAAGTATGTAGAGTCATTAAAAGTAACCGTTGCCGTTCCTTGTCTTGCCGGTTGAATTCTATCATGATTTGTTCCATACCCATTAGAATAAAAGCTTGTAACACCATTGAATGTTATTGAACCGTCCTGAGGAATTCTAATTCTGGCACAACCCGTTACCGAAAAAGTAGCTCTCGCATTAAAAACATCTATTGGATCATTTGGATTGGAACCTAAATAAATATCTCCCACAGGATCTGTTGGATCAGCGGATGCATTATTTAATGTGAAATTACCATTAAATGTATTTCCTCCCCGCCAACTATCAACACTTGTTCCCGCAGATAGCTTTGTAATAGTTATACTATTATTAAATCTGGTACGTTGTATTTTTACAGTTAGTGCATTTATTATAACAGAGGTGTTAACAACAGGCCCGGTAGATGTATTGCCAAAAGTTGTACTGGAGCCTTCGCAATCAATTAAACCTGACCCATTAATAGTACCCGATGTAAATAAAGCATTCCCATTTGTAGTAAAGGTGAATGTGCCAATGTTCAGTGTACCACTTGTTAATGTAAAATTATTTACGGATGTATTTGAAGCTAATGCACAAGCATTAGAGCCTGTAACAATAATTACATTGTCTGTTGAAGTTGGTATGCCATTGGGAGTCCAGTTTGTATTTGTGTTCCATGCATTTGAAGATGAACCATTCCAGGTGAATGTTGTTTGAGCATTTGTTAAATTAAATGTTAATTGGCAAAATGCCATGAAAGTTGCGAGCAGAGCCTTATGCATAAAAAGCTATTTTTAACAAAAATAAGAAATATCTTACTACGGTAAGATATTTCTTTTGCATAATTGTTTGAAAATGAGCTTATTATTGAGTGAAATAGGGTATTTTATTATTGAATACTGATTTTAATGTTTTCGGTCACGCCAGCATTTTCAATAACTACGTAATAAATACCTGCAGCTAAATGCGAAACATCCATTGTTCCATTGTAAGACATTAACTGAGCGTTAGCGATCACTTCCACACCAATAGAACTGATGATTTTGATGGTAGCGTTGCTATAGTTATCACTGGCCTTAACTTTTAAAACATCAGATGCCGGATTAGGGAAGATATTAATGAAAGATTCAGAAGTGAATTCAACGGCTACCACCTGAGTATATGTAAACGAACCATTCTTATCCACTTGTTTTAAACGGTAGTAAGAGATACCATTGTAAGGTTTATTATCAACAGTATTGTAAGTTTGTTTTACAAGGCTGTTACCATTTCCATAAGCATTTACAGAGGTTACATATTCAAAGTTTTTACCATCAGCACTTCTTTCCACTTCATAGTGGCTGTTATTTTTTTCAGAAGCCGTAG
>JACQAK010000107.1 GCA_016194985.1 Bacteroidota bacterium | reverse complement strand
CTTGTTCCTCCAAAGCAATTTAGATACACGTTGGCATTTCCTTTGGTAGTATCTGAATGTATTCCGGTTAATGGATTGTAATTTAACTGATCATATAAATTAGGAGTTGCCCCTGCTGCGTAATTATGTTTGATCTCATTAAATCTCAAGGCATCCACACCTCTGAACGAAAACTGAAATACCTGTCCTTTAGAGCTGGCAGAGTTCCCGTCGTGATAATAAAGATTTACCCCTGACAGGTCGTTATCCAAGTCAAAACGCCTGATAGCTCCGGAGCCGGGACCACCCAGAGTAGAATTGGATGTTGTGATATAAAAACCTTTGTAAGCTGCCTGAAAAGCCGTATTATTGGTAAGGTTTGCCGTTGTTTGTAAAATATATTGGGCAAAATTATTATTTAAAGGCAACACCAGGCACACATTACTATTAATGACCTTTAATTTTCCGGTAACGGAGCATAATTTGGATGACGCATAAGATATATGACTTGATGAATAATAAGACCGACTGGCATCAAGATTTTCATTTAATACGTGAATATCATAAGTTAAACTACTTAACGTATCTCCTATGGCGTCTCCCATAAACACCATTACCATTTGTGCTGAATCGATAACCGGATTACTGCCAAAAGTGACATTGGTTAAGTTATTGGAGATAGAAAAATTGGTATAAATGCTGGCATCTGTTCTTCCGAAAAGCGGATCCATATTGGAGCCTAAATATTTGTACTGATCACTGTATGTCCTTACTGAGTCAACTTGTTGTGTATACATATACACAGAAGCTGTATCGGTAATGGTTATGCCAACCAAGTCATTTATAGGCTGCACATCGAGTCCCAGTACGCTATCATCATTTTTCTTTTTGCAGGAAAAAACAAGTGTTAATAGCAAAAAAAGTACTCCTATATTTAATTTGGTCATAGTTTATAATTAAAAACGCATAATTAATGAAAATTATGCGTTTAAAATAGTTAAAAGTGTATAATTTATTAGTCGGCTAAAACAGTTGAATCTTCCAGTACCAAATCATAAAATTCGTTGTAAGCATCAGCATATTCAGCCTCTCCTTTATATTCTAAAATCGGTTTCCCTGATTTTTTAGCATACTTTTCAACTTCCGGATTGATAGCTTCGCTTCCAAAAGAGATACCATCGGCAAAATCGATCGCTAATTTCATTAAATTAACGTACGAAGCGTCTTCAATATGTTTTAATTCTTTTTTGGTAACACCATCAATAATGGCTTTATCCACAATTTTCTTATTTAACGACTTGGTGAATTCTTCTTCGTAAATGGTAAAGATGATCTTAGTATCGGCAAATAAAGGATCTTCGGTAAAGGCTTTTTTGATATAAACAGGAATTAAGCCTGTAAACCAACCGTGGCAATGAATAACATCCGGTGCCCAACCTAATTTTTTTACCGTTTCAATAACTCCGCGGTTAAAAAATACAGCACGTTCGTCATTATCATCAAAGTATTTTCCGGTAGCCTTGTCGGTTAAAACAGATTTACGTTGAAAATAATCGTCATTATCAATAAAATATACCTGCATACGGGCTGTAGGAATAGAGGCCACCTTAATAATCAAAGGATGATCGGCATTGTTGATAACGATATTCATACCTGATAAACGGATCACCTCATGTAACTGATGGCGTCTTTCGTTTATATTGCCGTACTTAGGCATAAAAGTTCTTATTTCTTTCCCTCTTTCCTGGATAGCCTGAGGTAATCTTCTGGCAATTTTTCCGATATGGGTTTCATCTAAATAAGGGGTAATCTCTTGCGACACAAAAAGAACTCTGGCTTTTCTCATAAAATAGATTTAGGTAGTGGTTTTTTTAGACAATACAAAAGTAATAAAAAAAAATCCATATATCAAAGTATTATTTAGCTTTGGGACCGATTATTTCAATTAAAAGGGCAAAAAATGCTTGTATTACTCAAAATAAAAGAAATTGAGCAAATGATTGCTCTCGAAAAGCAAAAAGGCAAAACAATAGGCTTTGTTCCAACAATGGGAGCGCTGCATCAGGGCCACATCTCTTTGATCAATTTTTCGAAGCAACAAACCGATATTACCGTATGTAGTATTTTTGTGAACCCCACACAGTTCAATAACCAGTCAGACCTGAAGCATTACCCGCGAACACCGGAAGTGGATATTAAGCTATTGGAAGCCGCAGGATGCGATATTTTGTATATGCCCGGTGTTGAGGATGTTTATCCCGAAAACGACACTGCATTTACCGGTTGAAATTGTAGCTTGCCCTATTTTGAGGGAACCGGATGGTTTGGCTATGAGCTCCCGAAATACCAGATTAACGCCTCAGGAACGGCAGATAGCCGCCTTGATCCCAAAAATGATGCAGCAAGCCGTCAGAATTGTAAAGGAGCAGGGTATAGCTGAAGCCAAAGAGTTTATTGGGATTGAAGTCGCCAAAGAACCGATGATGAAGCTGGATTATTTTGAGGTATGTGATGCCGACACGTTGCTATCCCTTCATACATTCAGTAAAGATAAACCGGCTGTTTGCCTGATCGCATTGTTTGTTGGTAACATTCGCTTAATTGATAATTGGATGATTAATTAAATACAATTTTAATATTATTTTTGACGCTTGAAATTTCAACCCGAAACATCAAAACACTAAAACATTAAACGTATTATGAGCAACATAAAACCCGAAGATTTTTTTAAGAATATTATTTCTCACTGTAAAGAGTATGGTTTCATTTTTCAAAGCAGCGAAATTTATGATGGATTAAGTGCTGTGTATGATTACGGGCAAATGGGAGTGGAGTTAAAAAAGAACATTCGTGAGTACTGGTGGAAAGCTATGGTACAAATGAATGAAAACATTGTGGGTATTGATGCCGCTATCTTTATGCATCCAACTACCTGGAAAGCCAGCGGACACGTGGATGCCTTTAATGATCCGTTGATTGATAACAAAGACAGTAAGAAACGCTACCGTGCCGATGTATTAATAGAAGAGGCGGTTGCAAAAATTGAAGATAAGATCAATAAAGAAGTTGAAAAAGCCGCAAAACGTTTTGAGAATTTTGATGCCGAAATGTTTAAGTCAACTAATGCACGTGTATTAGAGTATCAGCAAAAAATTGATAGTATTAATGAACGTTTTAAAACGGCATTAAACGCTAATAATTTAGAAGAAGTTAAACAAATTATAGTTGATCTGGAAATTGTTTGCCCTATCAGTGGAACCAAAAACTGGACGGATGTTCGTCAGTTCAACTTAATGTTCAACACCTCTACAGGTGCCGTTACTGATGAAACTAATATTATTTATTTAAGACCGGAAACAGCACAGGGTATTTTTGTGAATTACCTTAATGTTCAAAAAACAGGACGCATGAAATTGCCTTTTGGTATTGCTCAAACAGGTAAAGCGTTCCGTAACGAGATCGTTGCACGCCAGTTTATTTTCCGTATGCGCGAATTTGAACAAATGGAAATGCAATTCTTTGTGAAACCGGGTACAGAAATGGAATGGTATGAATACTGGAAAAAAGCCCGTTTAAACTGGCATTTGTCGTTAGGATTGGGAGCTGAGAAATACCGTTATCATGATCATTTGAAACTAGCACATTATGCCAATGCAGCCTGTGATATTGAGCATCAGTTCCCTTTTGGATTTAAAGAATTAGAAGGCATACATTCCCGTACAGATTTCGATTTAAAACAACATCAGGAATTCTCCGGAAAAAAATTACAGTATTTTGATTCAGAAACTAACGAAAGTTATGTGCCTTATGTGGTAGAAA
>JACQAK010000099.1 GCA_016194985.1 Bacteroidota bacterium | reverse complement strand
GCTGCTTTTAAAAGAACCCTCACCACATCTTCATGCATACCTGCTCTGGGTGGATCGGTAATAATAACATCCGGCTTGCCATGTTTAGCAACAAAATCTTCATTCAATACATCCTTCATGTCACCGGCATAAAACATTGTATTAGTAATGTTATTAAATTCTGAATTATTTTTGGCATCAATCACCGCGTCTTCTACATACTCTACTCCCACTACCTTTTTAGCTTTTTTAGCCACAAAATTTGCAATGGTTCCTGTTCCGGTGTATAAATCGTATACGATTTCATCCCCTGTCAATCCGCACAGATTCCTCGTGATTTTATATAATTCATAGGCCTGAGGTGAATTGGTCTGATAAAATGATTTGGCTGAAATTTTAAATTTAAGTCCTTCCATTTCCTCAAAAATATGATCACGCCCATAAAAGGTTATGATATCCAGATCCTGTAAAGTATCATTTCCTTTTTGATTCACCACATATTGTAAGGATGTGATTTGCGGGAAGGTCGTTTTTAAATGATTTAATAATAAGGCTATGTTTTCTGGCTGATTCTCAAAAAACTGAATCAGTACCATTAATTCTCCATTGCTGGAAGAACGTATCATCAGGGTTCTTAACAACCCTGTTTTATCTCTGACTCCAAAAAAGGTAAGGCCGTTCTTATTGGCAAAATCCCTGATTTCATTTCGGATAGAATTAGATGGTTCTTCCTGCAAATAACAGTTCTTTATATCCAGAATCTTATCAAACATTTTAGGAATGTGAAATCCTAAAGCATTACGGTTATCGATCTCAGCACCACTTTTAATTTCTTCGTTGGTTAACCATTTTTTATCCGAAAACGAAAACTCCAGTTTGTTGCGATAATAATAGCTCTCTTTATTTCCCACTATTGGCTGCAAGGTAGATATATTCAAATGCCCTATCCGGGTTAAAGCATCTTCTACTGTTTTTTGTTTGAATACCAATTGCGTATCGTAATTCATATGTTGCCACTTACAACCACCGCAATAGCCAAAATGCTCACATTTAGGATCTATTCTGTTGGAAGAGGGCTTTTTTAATGTTACTACATGTCCTTCGGCATAATTATTCTTTTTTCGGGTAATCATCACATCTGCTACATCACCTGGCACTCCCCCATCTACAAAAATAACCATCCCGTCTACTTTAGCTACCGATTTTCCTTCCGAAGAAATATCAACGATATCTGCATTCTCAACAAAAATATTTTTCTTTATTTTACTCATAGGGTGCAAAGATAAAAGAATTGAGCTAAAAGACCTAAGATGCAGTATTTTAGAATTGTTTCTTAAAAAAAGACAACTTCCTGACAAATAAGATTTATATGATTAAATTTATGGACTGAAAATGAATCGTCAACAACATCATATCTTAAGCAAACTAACTTCCAGATATAATCTTACTTTATGGTTTATCGTGGCATTTTTATCTTCAGGATTTTCTCAAACAAAAGTTAATGCCGGAGATAATAAGGGTGGTAAACTAATCACCATCCGGCATGCCAAGCGCTTGGTTTATGATAGTTCGTTGGGGATTGATGCCCGAAGGTTGATAGGAGATGTGGAATGTGAGCATGATGGGGCGGTAATGCGTTGCGACAGTGCTTATTTGTATAGCGACAAAAAACTGGAAGCCTTCGGGCATATCAGTATTATCAAAGGCGATAGCATCTTCGTATATGGTGATTCCTTAAGGTACGACGCCACTACCAAACTGGCCAATTTAAAAGGGAATGTTCGATGTATTGAAAAAGATATGACTCTTACTACCAATACATTGATATACGACATTGGTAATTCGGTAGCCAGCTATTACGATGGAGGTAAGATCGTCAATAAAGAAAACACACTGGTGAGCAAAAACGGACATTACTATTCTTCTAACAAAGAACTGACCTTTCATTATGATGTGGTGCTAACCAACCCTGATTATACGATAAAGGGCGATACCTTACGTTATAATACCATTAATAAAACCTCCTACTTTTTAGGTCCTTCTATTATTACAAGTAAACAAAATTACATTTATTGCGAAAACGGCTGGTACGACACCGATAATGAAATAGCCCGCTTTAGCAAAAATGCGGTAATCGTTACGGAACACCAAAAATTGTTAGGCGACAGTATGTATTATAACAGAAAAAAGGGTTATGGCAGGGCCACTAAACATGTGCAGGTTATTGATACAGCCCACAAATCTTTTATTGTAGGTGATTTTGCAGAGCATTATGAAAAAGGGAATAAAGCCATTGTTACAGGAAATGCTATTTATGGAAGAGTTATAGAAAAAGATACCCTGTTTATGTCGGCAGACACTTTGTTTTATGAGCAACCCGATTCTGTAAGGTCTTTTGTGAAAGCCTACAAACGTGTGAAAATCTTCAAAACTGATTTGCAGGGGCTGTGTGATTCGTTGACCTATTATATTCACGATTCATTAATGACCATGTATAACTCGCCTATTTTATGGACCAATAACGGACAAGTAACCGCTAAACTTATAAAAGTAACAGCCGGGCAAACCAGTGTCAAGTATTTTGAATTATTGAATAATGCTATTGTTATTCAAAAAGTAGATAGTCTGGATGAGCATAAATTCAATCAAATTGAAGGAAAGCGCATAGAAGGTTTCTTTGCAAGGGATTCTATCCGAAAACTCAATGTCATAGGCAATGCTCAGATTATTTATTACCTTAAACAGAAAAAAAATTACAAAGGTGTTAATAAAACGATTTGCAGCGATCTCACGGTTTGGTTTAATGGTGAGGGAGTTGACAGAACTACTTTCAGAAATAAACCGGAATCCACTGTTTTTCCTTTAACTGATATAAAAGACGAGGATATGCGCCTCAAACATTTTGTGTGGCTGGATCACAAGAGACCGAAGAAAAAAAATGATATTTTAATCCGGTAAAAAAACCAATAAATCTTACATAAGTGATATTTTGTCGGAAATATTACACAATTTACTATTTTTTCCTATTTTTAAAGGAATGAAACGGTTCTCTATCCTCACTACGTTTTTAGTCCTAAGAATAGTTCTTACAGCTCAAACAGGTCCCGCAGGTATTGGTACTTCTTCTACGAATGTTTTATGGCTAAAAGCTGATGCGGGAACATCCAGTACAACTAACGGAACCGCCATTTCTGCATGGAATGATCAATCGGGGAACAGTATTAATGTCACGCAAACCGTTTCTGTGAAACAACCATCATTTGCTACGAATGTATTTAACGGGTTTCCGGCCATTAACTTTGATAATATAAAAACCAATAACGATAAGCTCACTGCCGCCGATTCACCATTATTGGATAATACCTCCGGGTATACATTTTTTACCGTTACACGCCCGGTGAGCTATGAAGCTGGCGGAAATGATGCGCGCGTTGTTTTATCCAAAAGAAATAATGTGGATACAGAAGAATCATTCATGTTGTTTCATTACACAAGTAATAATTTTTATGTCGATCTTCAAACAACCGACAATCGTTTTAATAGTTCTCCTACAGCCTATGCATTAGGGACTAATTGCTTAATAGATGTAGTATATGATGGCAGCCTTTCTTCCGGTTCGCGAAGTAAAATTTATTCAACCGGTGCTCTCATTAAAACGGCGACAGAAACCAACACACTTATTCCTGATAATAATTCCCCACTGATCATAGGCTCTACAGATATTGGTGATCCGAGACCTTTTGGTGGTTATATCGGAGAAATTATTGTATACAGAGTTGCTTTAAACAAAGCCTCACGAATTATTATTGACAATTATTTATCCGCCAAATATAATATTGCTTTAAGCTCTAATGATAAATATGCGGGTGATAATTCGGGAAACGGGGATTATGATCGGGATATAGCTGGGATTGGTCAGGATACAACTATGCCGGGACCAGTTGTAGGAAGTAATACAACATTCTCAGCTTCGGCTACTTCAGGGCTTGGTATATCTGTATTATCAGGTATGGGTACCGGAGATTATATATTAGCAGGCCATGCCACTGCGGTAAATTCTGTGAACATCACTGATGTTAGTGGTATATCGGGCACCAATCCTGCCCGCTGGCAGAGAGTATGGTATATTGATGTTACCAATGCCGGAGCTGTCATGCAGGCAGATATTGAGTTTGATATGGCTGCCGGAGGCATGAGCGGAACTACGCCCACCACAGCTTCTAATTATAAGCTATTATACCGTTCAGGTACTTCAGGTACGTGGTCTGAAGTGGCGACTGCCTCTTCTATTTCGGGAAGTAAAATCATTTTTGCATCTTATAATTTCAATAATAATGGCGATGATGGTTATTATACTATTGGCACAAAGAATTATACCACCAGTCCATTACCCATCGAATTAATCAGCTTTGATGCAATCATGAATGGTAATAACGTAGACATTACCTGGGCAACGGCCACAGAGTCGAACAATGATTATTATACGATCGAGAAAAGCAAAAACGGGATTGATTTTGAAGCATTATCAAAAGTGGATGCTGCAGGAAACAGTTTATCCATCATTAATTACAAAGATATTGACGTTGCACCCTATGAGGGCATTTCTTACTATCGTTTAAAGCAAACCGATTTTGACGGATCGTTCTCTTATTCGAAAATAGTGGCAGTAAATTACAGAATCGGTAATGATGGCGTGAGTATATTTCCAAATCCAACAGATGGGAACTTTACAATTTCGCTTAAAGGTCTGGAAAATGAGGAAATATTGGTGGTTATACGAGATATATCGGGCAAAGAATGGTTTTCCAAAGTTATTCTCACAAAAGAAGATAATGCCCTTGTAGCTATTGATACTGAAGGAAAGTTAGCCAAAGGAACATACCTTGTGATGGCATCTTCTAATAATCAGCTTTATAGCCAAAAAATTATTGTAAAATAGTCTAATAACGGTTATACCAGAATAATGTAGGTTTATTTTAAGCATTTTGTTTTAAGCATTTGGGCATATCCCGCCGATTGGCGGGTCGGCCCGCCTGCTGGCGGGACTCGCTCTTTTTATTTGTCCTGCGGAACAAATAAAAAGAGCTCAAACAATACCTCTATCCCTTATGCAATAAGACTTTGTAATTATGTTTACCTGCGTTAGGGATGCAAGCGATCCGCCTTCAGGCGGAAACGCCCCGATAATAAACCTACATTATTTTAATACATCAGATTTTATAACAATACTTTCTAATACAACAGGGTTTTTTGTGAAATATATTTATATCAATAATTTGTATATTTAGACTTTAAATTTTAAAACCGTATGAAGTTATTACAAAATAAAGTAGCCATTATTACAGGCGCATCAAGAGGAATAGGAAAAGGCATTGCCATCAAATTTGCAGAACAGGGATGTCATATTGCATTCACATATTTAAGCTCTGTTGAGAAAGCAAAAGCATTTGAAACTGAACTGGCAGCTTATGGTATTAAAGCCAAAGGCTATCAGAGTGATGCGGCTGATTTTAAAGCGGCTGAACAATTGGTGAATGATGTAGTGGCTGAATTTGGCACCGTGGATGTATTGGTAAATAATGCCGGTATTACACGCGATACTTTGTTAATGCGCATGAGCGAACAACAATGGGACGAAGTAATCAATGCTAATTTAAAATCCGTATTTAATTTAACCAAAGCGGTGCAAAAACCTATGTTGAAAGCCCGTAATGGCTCTATTATCAATATGAGCTCTGTAGTTGGCGTAAAAGGAAATGCAGGACAAGCTAACTACTCGGCTTCCAAAGCAGGAATTATTGGCTTTACCAAATCAGTGGCTTTAGAATTAGGTTCCCGTAATATCCGCAGCAATGCCATTGCTCCGGGATTTATTGAAACAGAAATGACAGGTGCATTGGATGAAAAAGTAGTACAACAATGGAGAGATGCCATTCCATTGAAACGTGGCGGTAGTGCCGAAGATGTGGCAAATCTGACCTTATTTTTAGCCAGTGATATGAGTTCTTATATTACAGGGCAATGCATTAATGTGTGTGGTGGAATGCTAACCTAAAATTCAGAATGAAGAATGCAGAATTCATGATTAATTCTGCATTTTGAATTCATAATTCTTAATTCAGACAATGGAATTTATCTCTAATTATCCCTGGTATTACACCCTGTTATGTTTGGTAGCAGGGTTTGTTTTTTCAGCTGCCTTATATTTTAGAGATAAGCAAAATGCCGAACGATCCAAAGGCTTACTGTATGGCTTAGCGGCTTTACGTTTTGCATCTGTGAGTTTAATTGCTCTTTTGCTATTGGATATTTTCATTAAACGCTTAGTAAATGAAACAGAAAAACCAGTTATTATTTTAGCCCAGGATAACTCCTCGTCTATTACTGCCGGAAAAGATTCTGTACAACTAAAAACAGAATACGTAAAAGCCTTAAACTCATTTATAAATGCTGTAAAAGACAAATATGATGTTAAAGCCTACCAATTTGATTCGGAAGTAAAACCATCAGAAACATTTGACTTTAAAGGAAAGGAAACAGACATCTCCAAACTGTTTATTGATCTCGAAAATAATTATGCCAATAAAAATATTGGTGCCATTGTTTTAGCAACCGATGGGATCTACAATAAGGGAACCAATCCTTTATACAGTATTCATAAATTTAATGCGCCCATATACACCATTGCTTTAGGAGATACCATTCCTTTAAAAGATGCATGGATTCAATCCATCAATCATAATCAGGTAGCATATTTAGGAAATTCATTTCCTGCCGAAGTAGTGTTGAATGCGATTGATTTAAAGGACAAGGCTGTAACGGTATCGGTTATACATGACGGAAAAACATTGAAATCAGAAAATATAACCATCAATTCCAACTCATATAGCAGCACACTCAATTTTTTACTGGATGCTGACAAATCCGGAATTCAAAAATACACGATTACCATTTCCACCCTTGATGAAGATAAAAACAAACAAAACAACACACAATCATTTATGATTGATGTAATTGATAACCGCGAAAAAGTTTTAATTCTGGCTAATGCGCCTCATCCCGACATCGCTGCTCTCGAACAAAGTATTGCTTCTTCTCAAACTTACGAAGTAGAGGTTGCATTAGTTAATGAATTCACTAAACCTTTAAAACCTTATTCTTTAATTATTATCCATCAGGTAAATACCATACCTCAACGTATCAGTAATGAGCTAAATGTAAATAACCAATCAGTGTTTTTTATCAATAGCAGCTCAAAAGCCGGATTTAATAACAAAACAAATGAAGTAGAAGGTGTGTATGATAAAACATTTTCGTTATTTACTTTAAGCGATGACTTAAAAAACTATATCAAAAATTTTCCGGCAGTAATTTCTCCATTCAAAAATCATCAGGCCCCTAACGGAGCCAATACCCTCATTTCGCAAAGAATCGGGGTGGTTGATACAGATGAGCCTCTGATGACCTTTATGGAAAGTAATGGAATTAAGACCTGTCATTTTTCAGGAGATGGTTTGTGGAGATGGCGCATGAGAGACTTTGCCGACCATAATAATCATAATCTGTTTAATGAACTAATCAGTAAAACGGTACAATATCTATCCGTAAAAGCCGATAAAAGTTTTTTCAGAGTATTCACCAAAAAAATCATTAATGAAAACGAAAGCATTGATTTTACCGCAGAAGTGTACAATCAAAGCTATGAATTAGTAACAGAACCGGATGTTACCTTGATATTAAAAGACAGTAAAGGAAAAGCTTACAACTACACATTCAGTAAGAAACAAACCATGTATAGCTTGTCTGCAGGTCAGTTTGCGGCAGGAGAATACAGCTATGAAGCGAAAGTGAAATACGGCGATAAACTATACACAAAATCGGGGATGGTAATCATCAAAGAAATTATTTCCGAAAAGATAAACACAGTAGCAAACCATCAGCTTTTATTTCAAATCAGTAAACAAAGCGGAGGAAAACTGGTATATGCCAATCAGCTGGAGCAATTACAAAAAGAGATCTTAGCCAGCGATTCCATTAAATCAATCACCTATTCTCACAAACAATTAACAGATCTGGTGAATCTGAAATGGATTTTCTTCATTATTTTGGCGTTACTGGCAACAGAGTGGTTTTTAAGAAAATATAACGGAAAAGTGTAGTTTTCTCTCCCCAGCATCTTGCATTCTCTCACGAGTACCTAACCGGATAAACATCACCAATTAATGATCATTCGACCCCGAATGGGGTCGAATATGAATAACAACCATGTATCTATTGATGTTCGACCCCTATGGGGTCGAATAACTAACATGTGAGTAAGTTAAAAATAACAAAAAACTATAATGAATTGGATTATAGATATCTATCAATATAGAACACTCATGAATTGATTATATTTGTCTGACTAAATTTTCGACTTATGAAAAAATCATTGATTTTACTTTCTGCCATTATACTATGTTTAACCGCATTCACAACAGCCGACGGTACTAAAATACCTTCTGTGAATGTAAAAAAACCGGATGGTACACTTGTTAACTCCAATACATTTACCAACAACGGAAAACCTATCATATTAAGCTTTTGGGCAACCTGGTGTAAACCCTGTAAAAAGGAACTGGATGCCATTGCTTTGAAATATGAAAGCTTCCAAAAAGAAACCGGTGTAAAACTAATTACCATTTGCGTGGATGATGCCCGTACTTCGGCCAGAGCCGTTGCTGAATTAAAAACAAAAGGCTGGCTATATGAGTCTTATTTAGACGAAGAAAAAAATCTGATGAAAGCCATGAATATTAATGGTGTGCCTTATACCGCCATCATTGATGGTAAAGGACAGGTAGCCTGGACTCACGACTCTTATAACGATGGTGATGAAGTCACCTTACTTGAAAACGCTAAGAAACTGGCTAATGGTGAGGCTATAACTCACTAATTTACTTTTCTGTTTATTATAACGTAGATTTATTTGGGCGTTTCCGCCGGCTGTCGGAAACGCCCAAATAATTTCCCTTTTGCAAAGCTCTCTTTAAATTTATACTTTTACGGTTTTAGAATTACTTTATGAAACCATCCATCCCAAGAGGTACACGTGATTTTGGCCCTGCCGAAATGCAGAAGCGTCAGTATATTTTCAATATCCTAAAAACCAATTTTCAGTTGTTTGGTTATGCCCCTATTGAAACGCCAAGCATGGAAAACATCACTACACTTACCGGTAAATATGGCGAAGAAGGGGATCAGCTGATTTTTAAAATTCTAAATTCACGCATTCACGAAAGTAAAGACGATAAAAAAGAAGAATTAAAAAAAGAATTCAATACTTCTCTCGAAAAATCTTATAATTCAGAATTACTAACTGAAAAAGCATTGCGTTACGACCTGACTGTTCCTTTTGCACGTTATGTGGTGATGAATAACCACGCTCTTACCTATCCGTTTAAACGATACCAGATACAACCCGTATGGCGCGCTGATAAGCCTCAGAAAGGCCGTTACCGTGAGTTTTACCAATGTGATGCTGATGTGATCGGCTCTAATTCTCTGGTAAATGAATTGGAATTGATTGCGATGATCGATAAGTCGTTTGCGGAGTTGAATATTCCGGTACTGTTAAAGTTTAATAACCGGAAAATATTAAGCGGTATCGCGGAAATTTTAAATGCGAGCGATAAAATTATAGACATTACTGTAGCCATTGATAAACTCGATAAAATAGGCAAAGAGGGTGTTGTAAAAGAATTAGGGGAAAAAGGGATTTCAGAATCTGCCATTAAGCAATTAGAGCCACTAATTGATCTGTCAGGCTCTAATGCAGATAAAGTAGCTGTATTAAATACATTTTTATCAACAAGCGACATTGGTAAAAAAGGAATTGAAGAAATTAATTTTTTACTGAACCATTTAAAGACCATTTCTACCCAACACATTAAAGTAGAACTAGACATTACTTTAGCCCGTGGCTTAAATTACTATACAGGAACTATTTTTGAAGCCAAAGCCAATGCAGGAACTTTTACACCAAGTATTTTAGGCGGTGGTCGTTATGATGATCTCACCGGAATCTTTGGATTAAAAGGACTTTCAGGCGTGGGTATTTCTTTTGGAGTAGATCGCATTTATGATGTGATGGAAGAATTAGATCTATTTCCTCCTTCTGTCAATAAAGTATCTACTACAAAAATTTTATTAGCCAACTTCGGAGAAGCAGAGTTAATGCATTGTGTAGGCTTAGTCTCTAAACTAAGAGCGGCCGGCATCAATGCCGAAGTTTATCCGGATGTGGTAAAGAAAATTGCCAAACAATTTGAGTATGCTGATAAAAAACAAATTCCGTTTGTAGGTGTTGTAGGTGGAAACGAAATG
Organism: Bacteroidota bacterium; assembly: GCA_016194985.1. Lineage (GTDB taxonomy): Bacteria > Bacteroidota > Bacteroidia > B-17B0 > Aurantibacillaceae > UBA4416. The sequence continues at coordinate 10,183 of JACQAK010000099.1, read as the reverse complement.
GCAAATAATACCATTATGTTAAAAAATATGGCCAGTGGAACACAGGAAGAGGTTGATTTTACTAAACTAGTAGAAGCTCTGAAATAATTGTTATTGTATTTTTTAATTAATTCACAAAAAAAGCCTTCAAATAGTTATTTGAAGGCTTTTTGTATTTTGTAATAACCTAATTATTCTGCCAAAACAATCACTTTATTTTTGAATACTTCCACTACTCCACCTTTTACTTCAAAAGTATGAGCGGTGTTATTTTCTTCAATTAGCTCAATATTCCCTTTTTTCAAAGTAGCAATCATAGCGGCATGATTATTTAACAATCCAAAAGACCCTTCGGAACCAGGAAATACGGCTGATTTCACTTGCCCTTCGAATAACTTTTTATCAGGTGTTATAATTTCTAAGTTCATTATTTCAATTTGATAATTTGACTATTAGGCAATTAGCCAATTAATTATCTAATTGCCTAATTGTCTCATTAACTAATTACTATGCGTCAGCTAAAATTTTCTTACCTTTTTCGATAGCTTCTTCAATAGAACCTACTAAGTTGAAAGCTGCTTCCGGATACTCATCTACTTTACCATCTAAGATCATGTTAAATCCTTTGATTGTATCTTCGATTGGAACCAATACACCTTTTAAACCGGTAAATTGCTCTGCTACGTGGAAAGGTTGAGATAAGAAACGTTGTACACGACGTGCGCGGTGAACGGTTAATTTATCTTCCTCACTCAACTCATCCATACCTAAGATGGCAATGATATCTTGTAATTCTTTGTAACGTTGTAAAGTACCTTTTACCCTTTGAGCACAGTTATAGTGAGCATCACCAATAACAGAAGGAGTTAAGATACGTGACGTTGAATCTAATGGATCTACCGCAGGGTAAATACCTAACTCAGCAATTTTACGACTTAATACGGTTGTAGCATCCAAGTGAGCAAATGTAGTTGCAGGAGCCGGATCGGTTAAGTCATCCGCAGGTACGTATACCGCCTGAACGGAAGTAATAGAGCCTTTTTTGGTTGAAGTAATACGCTCTTGCATAGCTCCCATTTCTGAAGCTAATGTTGGTTGGTAACCTACCGCTGATGGCATACGACCTAATAAGGCAGATACCTCAGCACCGGCTTGGGTAAAACGGAAGATATTATCAACGAAGAATAAGATATCACGGCCAGGACCAGTTCCATCTCCATCACGGAAATACTCTGCCATGGTTAATCCTGATAAAGCCACACGAGCACGTGCCCCAGGAGGCTCATTCATTTGTCCGAAAACCAATGTTGCTTTTGAGTCTTCCAAAGCTTTTAAATCCACTTTAGATAAATCCCATCCGCCTTTTTCCATATCATGTTTAAACGCCTCACCGTATTTAATAACGTCTGATTCGATAAACTCACGTAATAAGTCATTTCCTTCACGGGTACGCTCACCAACACCTGCAAATACGGATAAACCGGCATAAGCTTTAGCGATGTTGTTTACCAATTCCATAATCAATACGGTTTTACCCACACCGGCACCACCAAATAAACCAATTTTACCACCTTTAGAATATGGCTCAATTAAGTCGATTACTTTGATACCTGTAAATAATACCTCTGTTGAAGTAGATAAATCTTCGAATTTTGGAGCAGCACGGTGAATAGATACACCATCATCTTTTTTCATAGTGTTGATACCATCGATAGCATCACCTACTACGTTAAATAAACGACCTTTTACTTTGTCTCCAATTGGCATTTTAATAGCCGCACCGGTCATTTTCACTTCCATACCACGGCATAAACCGTCAGTACTGTCCATGGCAATGGTACGAACCATATCTTCCCCTATATGTTTTTGTACTTCCAGAATTAATGGAGTTCCGCCAGCGCGAACGATCTCCAAAGCATCTAAAATACCAGGCAGTTTCCCACCATTTAAATCAAAACTAACGTCCACTACGGGACCAATAACTTGAGCAATTTTACCAACTTGGTTAGACATGTTATGTGTATTTTTTAAATTCGGGTGCAAATGTAGGGTTTTAAGTTAAAAATACAAAGCAAAAAGTGCTTTTTGGTCGAATAAAATGAGCGATTTATTCACAATTTAAGATTTCCTGTTAACTAAGGCAATAAGTCTTCCAAAGTCCCGTTCAATTTGATGTTTATGAAACCCGGCAGTTTTGGTTCCCAAATACATAGGTGCGAAAAAAAATTAACGTTATTGAAAAAAAATTGTGAATATTTGAAGGCTAACCAGTTTATTTTATCCTGATATTAATTAATGAAATCAAGCTACAAAATAACCAACCTGTGTTTTTATGCTATTGTCATCATTATTTCGGTATTGGTTATTGGATTTCCACCACATAATACCCTGTGCTATGATGTATTTGGGTATTATATGTATTTACCCTTAGCTTTTAAATACCATGATATCACCATTCAGGATTATTCTACTATTACACATTTGCTAGACACGTATCACGCCAGTGAAACATTTTATCAGGCAGTACATTGGGATAATGGTAATTGGGTGATGCGCTATCCCATTGGTTTATCTGTACTTTTTACCCCTTTTTATTTTATTGGCGATATTATTGCCCGCTTTACGGATTATCCAACAGATGGTTTTTCAAAACCTTATCAATTAAGTATTTTATATGGGTGTTTGATTTATACCATCATTGGACTCTACTTTGTCAAAAAGATCCTTACCCATTTTTTTAATGATAACATATCGGCCATCACACTGTTCTGTATTGCCTTAGGTACTAATTATCTTTTTCATGTTAGTTTACACGGCCAGGGTGCCATGTCTCATAATATTTTATTTAGCTTGTACGCGGTCATTATTTATTTAACGATTCAATGGCATCAGACGTATTTAAGAAATTATATGATATTACTGGGGTTATTTATTGGGATCTCTGCATTGTGCAGACCTTCAGAGATCATTTCTGTTTTAATTCCTTTATGCTATGGGATTGTAAATCTAAAAAGCGTTAAAGACAAACTACAGTTACTTCTTCACTACAAAATTCAGATCATTTACTTTATTCTGGTAATTTTTTCTGTGGGATTTATTCAGTTTGCTTATTGGAAATATGCCTCAGGAAAATTTATGATTAATCCATATGGTGCAGGAAACCCGGGAGAAGGCCTTGAGCTGTTTCATCCTCATATTTTAGAAGTATTATTCAGTTTTAGAAAAGGATGGTTCATCTATACGCCGTTAATGTTGTTTACAGTAACAGGATTTATATATATGTACCGAAATAATAAACCCTTGTTTACTCCTGTGTTTATTTATTTCATTATCAATTTTTATATAGTATCCTGTTGGTCGTGCTGGTGGTATGGCGCATGTTTTGGCGTAAGAAGCCTGATTCCAAGCTATGCTGCCTTATCTATTCCACTTGGCTACTGCGTTATGCATATACTGAATAGCAGAAGAAAATATGCCTACATGGCTGTTATTTTTTTATGCATTGTATTAAATTTATTTCAGTCGTGGCAATTAAATGCAGGCATAATGGATTCTACAAACATGTCGCGCGCTTACTACTTTTCTACATTCTTACAAACTACCTCTCCCACTACCGAACAAAAAAAACTGCTCCTAAAAGGCAAATTCAGTGATGGCATAGAAGTGTTTACTAAAGACGATTCATTGACACATTCGTTGGCCTATGCCTCATTACTTGATTTTGAGAAAGAGCATAAACACATTAATCCTTTGTTTTTATGCGATACATTAAAACACACGGGGAAATACAGCTATGTAACAAATCCTCAAAACCCTGATAGTCCAGCCATTGAGATGATGTATAAAGATATTTCAAAAAAATCTTACACCTGGATAAAAGCCAGCGTATGGCTATATTCTCAATATCCTGCAGATAGTATCAATGCTGTTTTTTCAATAGAATTAAAACACAGAGGTTATACGTTTAAATACAAGGGATACCGGTTAGATAACTCCAACTTTAAGCCTAATCAATGGAATAAACTGGAATATTATTACCTGACGCCTGATGATTTAAGAAGCAAAAAAGACGAGGTAAAAACTTTTTTCTCCAACAAAAGCAAGTATCCTGTTTATGTGGATGATTTATTATTGGAGTCTTACGAACCTATTATTGATAAATCGGTCTTTTAAAATTATTTTTTTCGATTCACTAAATCAATAACCAATTCAGGTGGTCTTCCAATAATTGCTTTATAGCCATCAATTACAATCGGCCGTTCGATCAAAGAAGGATTTTCCAATAATAACTGAATCCATTCTTCGTTGGTGAATTTTTTGCCTTTGAATTTTTTTATAAACAGATCTTCTTTTTGACGAACAATATCAAAGGCTTTTAAACCCAGTTTGGATAAAATATCTTTTAACTCCTTTTTAGTGAGCGATTCTTTTAAATATTCTTTAATCTCTATTTCGCAGTTCTCTCCTTCCAAAAAGCTTAACGCTTCTCTGCATTTACTGCAACGCGGGTTATATAATAGTTGTACTTTTTTCATTATTGTTTTTAATGGAACGCTGATAGCACGGATTAAGCTGATTTACAATGATTTTTAACCTATAAATTGAACATCTTTAAAATCATAAACAATCAGCGTTATCTGCGTTCTGTTTTTTTATTTTCTCTTTCCCTGACTCATTAAATAAGTCTTTAAAAGCTCATCAATATTACCATCCAACACACTTTCGGCATCTGTAATTTTTAATTCCGTTCGGTGATCATTCACCATTTTATAGGGATGCAATACATAACTGCGAATCTGAGACCCCCACTCTATCTTCATTTTCCCATCTTCCACGGCATCACGGGCTTCGTTACGTTTACGCATTTCCAGTTCATATAACTGAGATCGTAACATTTGCATGGCCTTTTCTCTGTTTCCTAACTGAGAACGCTCAACCTGGCAAACCACCACAATTCCTGTGGGTTTGTGTGTTAACTGAACTTTCGACTCTACTTTATTAACGTTCTGTCCACCGGCACCACCACTTCGTGATGTACTCATTTCGATATCATTTGGATGAATATTGATCTCAATAGTATCATCTACTACCGGATATACATATACAGATGCAAAAGATGTATGACGTTTAGCATTACTATCAAAAGGACTGATGCGCACCAAACGATGCACCCCATTTTCTCCTTTTAAATTACCATAAGCATAATCGCCATCAATTTGTATAGATACGGATTTAATACCCGCCACATCTCCATCCTGACGGTCAAGCTCTGTTAATTTAAATCCATTCTTCTCGGCCCACATCATATACATACGTTCCAGCATACTGGCCCAATCGCAACTCTCAGTACCACCGGCACCAGCATTGATCTGCAACACACAACTTAAAGCATCATCCGGAGAATTAAGCATATTTTTAAACTCCACATCATCCAGAATCTTTAAAGCCGCCTGATACAATTCTTCAGCCTCGGCTTCAGAAGCATCACCACTCTTGTAAAACTCATACATAGTGTCCAGATCATCAATGGCTGAAGTAAGTTTATCATAAGATGTTACCCACGATTTACGTGACTTGACTTCTTTTAAAACAGCTTCTGCTTTTTTTGAATCTGCCCAGAAATTAGGATCCAAGGTTTTTTCTTCGAGTTCCTTTAACTCGTGGCTTTTCTTATCATAGTCAAAGAAACCCCTTCAGAGCGATATGTCGTTCGTGAAGGTCCTTTAGTTGGTCGGTTGTAAACATGATGCGAAATTAAAATTAATTCCTCGGGTTTAAAAAAAAGATATTGATAATTATTCAATAGCCCATTTAAAAAGATTGAATCCGTTGACTAACTTAACCATCTGCCATCCGTTGGAAACGCCCTGATTATAAAATAAACCAACATTACTCCAATATTGCATATAAAATAACAAAAAAATGTGAATTTTTGGGTTACTTAAGTTCCTCTAAGGTATTAATGCATACATTTGCAAATCAAAAAAATTAACAAAATAAGATGAAAACATTAAAATTATTTTTAGTTGCGGCAGTTATTACTGCTTCCAGTTTATTTACCATTTCATGTGGTGGTTCCGAGAAAGAAGCAAATCCATTGGCTGATAGCTTATCAAGTGTAAACGGAGAATTAAATGGAAAACTTTCTGAAAAAGAAGCAGCTCTTCAGGAGTTTGTTACATCTTTTAATGAAATTCAGGATAACCTGAATGCTATTAAAGAAAAAGAAAAAATTGTGACCGCCAGTTCTCAAAGTGGTGATGTAAAAAGCAAAGAAGAATCCATTAAAGAAGATATTCAAGCTATTTATGATCTATTGGCAAAAAACAAAAACCGTATTGGTTCTTTAACTAAAAAATTAAAAGATTCTAAAACTAAAATTTCAGGGTTAGAGCAAATGATCGCTACATTACAATCTCAGATTGATGCTAAAGACGGAGAAATTTCTGAATTGAAATCTCAGTTAGAAGCAAAAAACATTGAGCTAAGTAACATCGTGATGAACTTAGAGAATGTAGAAGCTGAAAGTGCTGCTAAAACTGAAAAAATGAATACCGTATATTATGCTTTTGGTACTTCTAAAGAATTGAAAGAGAAAAACGTTATTACCAAAGAAGGTGGCTTTATCGGAATGGGTAAATCAACTAAATTAAAAGATGATTTTAATAAAGATTATTTCACAAAAATTGATGCTTCTCAGGTAACATCAATCAACATTGGTGCTAAAAAAGCTAAAATCATTACCAGTCATCCTTCCAGTTCATATAAATTAGTTGGAGAGAAAACAATTGAAAAAATTGAAATTCTTAACACAGAAGATTTCTGGTCAAACTCAAAATATTTGGTAATCGTTACTGAATAATTTTTTCAGAAAAACTACAGAAAGCCCTGAAAATCCTGGTCATTTTGATCAGGATTTTTTGTTTTAGCGCACTATTGCTCATCTTGTTTTTTAAAATTTAGAGATTTTATTTTATAATTTTATGTCTGTTACTTAGCGTCAACAAACACAAAAAAACATGAAAAAAATACTACTACTCATTTCTGCATGCTTTGCTCTAAGTAGCCAGGCACAAACTTATCAGGTAGGTCATTGTTCCATAAATTTCAAAGATGCCTCAAGAACAGGAGGATATGCCATTACAGGCTCATCGGTTGTAACTGTTGGAGGAACCACCGGTAGAGACATTGGAACGGAAATATATTATCCCGCAGCAACTGCCGGCAATAATGTGGCTGTTGCCACCGGTACATTTCCGGTAGTGGTTTTCGGGCATGGCTTTGTTATGACCTGGGATGCCTATACCGATCTATGGACAAATCTTGTATCAAACGGTTATATCGTTTGTTTGGCCAGAACAGAAGGAGGTTTTTCGCCGGTACATCTGGATTTTGGTAAAGATCTTGCTAAAATAGCCGATTATATGTCAACCACGATGACAACAACCGTTCCGGCATCTCCTGTTCCGAGCTTTGTTGGCAAGATTAATCCCAGAGTTGCATTATCAGGCCATTCGATGGGAGGAGGATCTTCATTTTTGGGAGCGCAAAACAACACTTCCATTAAAACTATGTTAAACTTTGCTGCAGCCAATACAAATCCATCTTCTCAGCATGCGGCTAAATTCATCACTGTTCCATCATTGGTATTATCAGGAGAAAATGATTGTGTGGCACCTCCTGCACAGCATCAGAAACCTGAATACGATTCGTTAATCATTACTAATACCAAAGCGTATATGTCTGTAAAAGGTGGCGACCATTGTTCATTTGCATCCAGAGGGAATACCAATTGTATGTTCGGACAAGGTACCTGCTCTCCGCAACCAACCATATCGGAAGCTCAACAAAAAAGTGCAGCATATATGGCAGCAAAACTGTGGCTGGATTATTTCTTAAAAGAAGATTGTTCTGCCTGGCCAAAATTTAAAGATACTTTAAATACCTCCGTGCGTTTTGTAAATAACACCATGATAAGCGACATTGTAGATCCTGCGATTACTGCAGCAGGCGCAGTATTAACCTGTACTACTCCGGCGGCTTCCTACCAATGGTATCTGAACAACAATCCTATTGCAAGCGCTACAAGTAATACATACAATGCTACTTCAAATGGTAATTATTACTGCGAAGTAAAATATGTTTATACTAATTGTCCTTACAACTCCAATATTGTTAATATTAATACGACAGGTATACAATCATTTACAACCCTAAAGAGCTTTGCGGTTTATCCAAATCCAACACAAGGAAAGATCTATGTTTCGTATACCTCTGAATCCAGCACTCCTCTTACTTTTGAAGTATATGATATTGCAGGAAGAGTAGTTCTTACATCTTCTGAGGAGTCTTTGCCGGGAGTGAAGTTTAACAAAGAACTAAATATAGAATCTCTTGAACGAGGAACCTATATTTTATATATTCATCAAAAAGAATTTAAAGGCGCTTACAAAATCATTAAGCAATAAAACCACTAACACTAAAGCTTAATAACAGAAAGACTCTCTTCATGGGAGTCTTTTTTGTTTCCGCTAATCTGCTTTTTAGACCAATAAAATAAATCGATCGCAATATTCTGTAAATTATTTACCTTTACTATATGGAACCCATAATTGAATTAAGCAATATTAAGAAAGAGTACAAAATTGGTACAGAAGAAATTCATGCACTTAGCGGCGTGAGTCTTAATATTTTTAAGAATGAATACGTTGCCTTAATGGGCCCAAGCGGTAGCGGGAAATCCACGTTAATGAATATGCTTGGTTGTTTAGATTCACCTACTTCCGGCGAATACATTCTTAATAAACTAGCGGTTGCTAAAATGAGTGATAACGAATTGGCAGAAGTTCGGAACAAACAAATTGGATTCGTATTTCAAACTTTCAATTTATTACCCCGTTCTACTACTTTAGAAAATGTGATGTTACCATTAGTATACGCAGGTATTGAAAAGAGCAAGCGGGAAGAAATGGCTACTAAAGTATTAAAGCAGGTAGGATTGGAAAACCGCATGAGTCATCGCCCCAATGAATTATCCGGCGGACAACGTCAGCGTGTAGCCATAGCGAGAGCCTTAGTGAATAATCCCGCAATCATCTTAGCGGATGAGCCAACAGGAAACCTGGATAGTAAAACATCTGTTGAGATCATGGGTCTGTTGGAAGAAATTCACAAAAACGGCAATACAATTATTTTAGTTACTCACGAAGAAGATATTGCCCTTCATGCCCATCGTATTGTGCGATTAAAAGATGGCAAGGTTGAGTCAGATAATCCTAATGCAACCATTACGTCATTTAAAACTAGAATGGAAAGCTTTCATTAATCTACCAAACTATTTAGTGTTTTGATAAATTGCCAGATATTTTTGTGCATTTGGTATGTCTTTCATTTTATTATAGGTCAATGCCAGAAAATAATAGGTTTGTTTATTAGTAGGGTTTAAAGAAACTGATTTCAAAAGAGCCTCAATTCCTTTTTGATCTCTATTATCCATTACTAAAGCATTTCCATAATTCATATATAAATTCCAGTTTGTAGAATCCATCGCTAATGCAGTTTCAAAAAAATGAATGGCTTTTTTATAATTGTTTTTACTGAAATAAGTGGTTCCTAAAAAGTTATTAATAATATTTGCTTTATTACCATATTTCTGAGCTTTTTCAAAATAAACAATACAACTGTCATATTGGTTCATCCTGAAATAAGCCTCTCCTATATTACCAAGTAATATAGGGTCATTTGGGGTATAGTTTAATGCCTTTTTATACCACAAAAACATATTACCGTAATCTTTTTCTTTATAGTACAACACACCTAAATTAAGCATGCTGGATGCATAGGTTGAATCCAGCTTAAGACATGTTTGAAACGCATTTTTAGCTCTGGAATGAAACTCATCTTTGATATCTGAAGAAGAACCTATCATAACAATCCCATAATTATACTGAGCTCTGGCACTTTTAGGAACCGTAGCGACGTCTTTTTCAAATAAGCTATAATTGGTTTCCCAATCTGCGTTTCTTTTGAACGTTTTAGTGGAAAATACAACAACAATAAGTATTATTGGTACTAAAAACAGTATTTGCCCAAATTGATGCTGCACTGAATCCATTTTTGTTATACGGGAAATCAGTAATCCAAGTAATAACGCAGATCCGATACTTGGTATAAACAAAAAACGATCGGCCATCGTAGCACCAAT
>JACQAK010000112.1 GCA_016194985.1 Bacteroidota bacterium | reverse complement strand
TCCGCTTTGACTGCATTGTAAAGATTTTAACCCAGAAGGTATTTGAGGCCAGGTAAATGCGTTTTGAGTATATATTGTCAGTGATTCTAATCCACTTGGCAATGTTGGTAATGTTGTAATCTTTAGATAAACATTAAGATTTTTTAAATTGTTGGGAAGTGAGTTTAGGCTTGTCAAGCTTGGAAAGCCTGAAAGTTTTAAATTTTCAATACTATTTGGTAAAACAGGAAGATTTGTCGCACTATAATTTGTGCTTATATTTAAAGTAATCAGTCCTTTGAAAAATTGTAATCCGAAATAATTTAAAATAGCAGGAGGGTTTGGGTCTAGTTGTGTTGGCTGTAAATCAATAATCGTTCTGGTAGTCACAGCCAAACTTGTTGTATCCATCTGATTACCATTCATAGCTGAAGGAACATTAGCTTGTAGCCATGTTACAAAATTTGCATCTGGAATAGTTACAAATTGCGCTTTAACTTTTATTAAAAATGACAGTAAGATTATTAATAATATTGAATTTTTCATGATGACGTGTTTTGTAGTATAAAAGTAAGTAATAGCCTGTGCTTATAGCGTTGAGATTGGCAATAGGCAGCCTTTAACTAATAAGTGACAGGTTTTTTCGGATAAGTGATTTAACAAAAAAGCGTTTTGGTAACACCAAAACGCTTTTTATTGTAATAATAATGTTTATATCTAAAACACCTCTTTCGCCACACGTTTAGTGCTATCTGATGTTCCCATGGTATAGTAATGTAAGCAAGGCACATTCGCTTTTTTCAATTCCTTACTTTGTTCGATACACCATTTAATACCAATTTCTTTCACAGCCTTATCGTCCTTACATTTTTCCAGTTCTACAAACAGATCCTGAGGTAGATCAATATGGAAAATTTTAGGCAAGGCAATTAACTGCGAACGGGAACTCAATATTTTTAGTCCCGGAATGATCGGCACATGAATATCATTCTTGCGGCATAAATCAACAAATTCAAAATACTTTCTGTTATCAAAAAACATTTGAGTAACGATATAATCGGCACCGGCATCTACTTTGGCTTTTAACCATTTCATATCGCTGTATAAATTGGGAGCTTCAAAATGTTTTTCGGGATACCCGGCTACACCCATACAAAAATCAGTAGGAGATGCATCTTTCATTTCATCATCAAGATAAATACCGCTGTTCATATCCTTGATTTGTTTCACTAAATCAATGGCATAATTATGCCCTCCGGGTTCAGGAATAAACTGCGATTCGGTTTTGATGCTATCGCCACGTAACGCTAATACATTATCAATTCCTAAGAATTGTAAATCAATTAAGGCATTCTCGGTTTCTTCTCGTGTAAATCCCCCACAAATAATATGAGGTACAGCTTCCACATTATATCGGTTCATAATAGCGGCACAAATACCAACCGTACCGGGACGTTTGCGGATACTTACTTTTTCGAGATAACCACCTTCTCGTTTTTTGTAAATGTATTCCTCACGATGGTAGGTAACATCCACAAAGGCAGGTTTAAATTCCATTAAAGGGTCAATGCCGTCAAAAATAGATTGAATGCTTTTTCCTTTTAATGGTGGAAGAATTTCAATAGAGAATAACGTGTTTTTCGCAGATTTAAGATGTTCGGTAATTTTCATAATTTCTAAAATAAGCAGCAAATGTAAGTATATCGGATAACTTATAAAAACACTTATAAAAGAAACTCCTGTTTAAAAACGATAACCGAACGAAAACCCGCACTTAAAGGCATTGATAGGGAAATTGGAGTAGAAATTCGTATAATAATTATGGTTATTGCCATATTTAGTATTTACATAGGTATTAGGATCATTGGCAATAAAAACATCTTGCCTGTAGCCTATACCAACTAACATCATCATATTAAAATGCTTACTGACCCTGAATAAGATACCATTGTCGAGCATGTAGTAATAACGGTTCATGACAAAGCCATGCAGGTCATACGAAGGATTTTGGTTACTATAAGTTCCGGTAGTTGGATTGTAGTAATAGGTATTATAACTATCCTGAAAAGTGCCATTAAACTGTGCCATGCCAAAATAAGGACCAATAAAATGAGTTACTGGTTTATTACCGCTTGTTTGAAAATGAATACCTATTCCGGCTTCAGCAACTTTTCGGGTAAACTTAAAATTGTTGATATATCCTCCTACGTTGTATAATGAGCTGTTAAAGGTTTGCATCATCGATTGGGTCATCATGGGTTCCGTAAACCCAAATGATACAGGTGCATATACGTTCAGGCTGTTTTTAGCAAATTCCCTGAAATAACTAAAGTTCAAACACCCGTTAACAGGGTCGAGCATATTCATGAAGATCGTATTTTTGGTGGAGGTTAACTTGTCAAAATTGGCTTTATTAATGCTGTCTTGATTAATCCTCGGTAAAGGCTTGTAAGCATAATTATACACCACATAAGGAACTTCGGTCGCTGCAGGCTGAGCTTCAGGAGTATTAATCACTTCGTGTACACCATTCTGGTATATGATCAAAGCAACATCTTTCTTGGCAACGCTGATAGTAGGCCCATCCTGATAAGTAAATAGCTTGTATTTGATTTCGCTGGGGTTAATTTCCAGAATTTTAACCTCTAGTTTTGTATTATCCTTTTTAAATAATTGATCCTGAGCAAAACCTGCTCCTGCCATTGTAATAAGTAGTAAAAACAACGATTTCCTCATGATTCCGGGCTTCAGTATATGATTTAAAGGTACTAAAATTATTTAAAACAATAATTTGCTCGGCAATTTAATATTTATAAATTTGGCTAACTTTTTTTAACCCCAATTTCAAGACAATATTATGAGCAAAATTAAAGTAGCCAATCCCGTAGTAGAATTAGACGGTGATGAAATGACCCGAATTATTTGGAAATTCATTAAAGATAAATTGATCGTTCCTTATTTGGATGTAGATATTAAATATTATGATCTGGGAATGGAGTACCGTGATGAAACCAATGATCAGGTAACCATTGATGCAGCAGAAGCAATTAAAAAATATGGTGTTGGCATCAAGTGTGCTACCATCACTCCTGATGAAGCGCGTGTAAAAGAATTCAACTTAAAACAAATGTGGAAATCACCTAATGGAACTATCCGTAACATCCTGGATGGTACTGTTTTCCGTGAGCCAATTGTTTGCAAAAACGTTCCCCGTTTGGTAACTAACTGGACAGCTCCTATCATTGTTGGTCGTCATGCATTTGGTGATCAATATAAAGCAACCGATTTCGTGGTTCCCGGAAAAGGAAAATTAACCATGAAATTTGAAGGCGAAGATGGAAAAGTAATAGAGCATGAAGTGTTTCAGTTCAAAGGACCGGGTGTTGCATTAGGCATGTACAACGTTGAAGAGTCTATCCGTGGATTTGCTCATTCTTGCTTTAATGTAGCCTTAAACAAAAAATGGCCTTTATACTTATCTACTAAAAACACGATCTTGAAAAAATACGATGGTCGTTTCAAAGATATTTTCGAGGAAATTTATCAGGCAGATTACAAAGCTAAATTCGAAGCTGCAGGTATCGTATACGAACACCGTTTAATTGATGACATGGTAGCATCTGCATTAAAATGGAACGGTAACTTTGTTTGGGCTTGTAAAAATTACGATGGCGACGTTCAGTCTGATTCAGTAGCTCAAGGATTTGGTTCATTAGGATTAATGACTTCTGTGTTGATCACTCCGGATGGAAAGATCATGGAAGCCGAAGCTGCTCACGGAACAGTTACACGTCACTACCGCGATCATCAAAATGGAAAACCAACATCAACAAATCCAATTGCTTCTATCTTTGCATGGACCCGTGGTTTGGAATTCCGTGGTAAATTAGACAATAATCAGGAATTGGTTAACTTCTGCCATGCTTTGGAACAAGTATGTGTTGAGACAGTAGAGTCTGGTAAAATGACAAAAGATTTAGCAGTATGTGCTCATGGTAATAATGTAAAACACGGTGAGCATTATTTGTATACTGAGGAATTTTTAGATGCAATCGATACAAATTTAAAAAAGAAGTTAGGGAAATAATTAATGGATCAGGAACTATTTAACAGAGTAGAAGCAGCATTGCAAACCATTCGTCCCTACCTGGAGGCGGATGGCGGTGATGTGGAACTATTGGAAGTGGTGGATGGAGATACAGCCATGCTCGAATTAAAAGGGGCATGCAGTACTTGTAGCATGAGTCAAATGACCATGAAAGCAGGTATTGAGGAAACCATCATGCGGGCAGTACCCGAAATAAAGTCGGTTAGGGCCGTTAAATTATAGATCCTTAAAATCAGATAAAAATCCTACTCAAACTATTGAGTAGGATTTTTTTATTGGGTTTCTCTCAGTACATTTATAACTCAATACGTAGCTGAAATGAATTTCGTAACAAGAAGTGCACATACCGAAGATGAAGAGAACATCTATCAGTTGTATAAGCAAGTGGCCGCGCAATCTGTTGGGCTTGCCCGTCAGGAAGATGAAATAACCCGCGAATACATTTCAACCCAGTTGCAAAAATCCATTCAAAACGGCATATCATTGGTTATTGAAAATCCTGAAAACGTAAACGAATTGGTTGCCGAGATCCACTGCAGTAAGCCTGAACCCCGCGTATTCAGACACATTTTTTCCGATCTGACGATTGCCGTACACCCTCAATTTCAAGGAAAAGGCTTAGGCAGGTTGCTATTTACAACGTTTTTAAAATGCATAGAAGAAAACCGACCGGATATTTTAAGGGTAGAGTTGATCACCAGAGAAAGCAATTCAAAAGCCATTACATTTTATAAAAGCATAGGATTTAAAGTTGAAGGAAAGTTAGAGCAAAGAATTAATAATACGAATAATAATCTGGAGGCAGATATTCCGATGGCATGGTTTAATTGTAATTATATAAAAACTCAATAAATGTTTGTAGCCAAAATTTCATCCACACAACAAGAACTCGAAGGTATTATTAATTTGAGATACGCTGTATTGCGTCAGCCATGGAATAAACCAAAAGATACAGCAACAGATGAACTGGAAGAAACATCTGTTAATGCATTAGTAGAACACCAGGGTGAAGTGATTGCCTGCGGCCGTTTACAGAATAATGGTGGTGGTATGGCACAAATCCGTTATATGGCAGTACATCCCGATTATCAGGGAAAAGGTCTGGGTAAATTGGTTTTAAAGAAGCTGGAAGAAGAAGCACGCCATATGAATATCTCAGTGATTGAATTGCAGGCCAGAGAAAATGCACTGGAGTTTTATAAAAGTCAGAACTATTCTGTTAAGGAAACATCCTTTAAATTGTGGGATATTATTCAGCATTATTTAATGGTAAAGGCTATATAATAACGAAATTAAGATTTGTCAGTTCGAGCGTAGTCAAGAACCGAACATATATCCAGATTATTCCGATGATTTAATCAAATAGTTTTTATAAAACTATCCAATTCTTTAATAACCATAGAAAAAGAAATATCACGAATACATTTAAAATCCGGACATCGTAAAGGATCTGAAACTCTTGTTGTGTTTGGTTGTATCCAGGAACTGCAAGGGGCACAAGGCAAGTCCAGACTAACTACGCGATGTCTTTCCCCAAGCCAATTGTATCCGTATAAGGTTGGATTAGACGCGCCCCAAATAGTAAAGGTTGGTTTATGAAGAGCCGCGGCGATATGCATTAAGCCGCTGTCTAAGCCAATGTAAAATTTGGAATGATAAATAATCTCCACCACATCACTCAATTGTGTTTGACCAATTAGAGAGATAATGTTTTTGTGTTTAAGCGAATTGATAGTGTCATTGAAATGTAATTCGGTATCATCTCCCAGTATCACCAGTTGTGTGTCCGGTAATCTATCTCCCAGATGATCTAATATATGCAGCCATTTTTCGGGAGCCCAGTTTTTGTAGGGCGCTTTATTATTGGCCGAACTTATTTGAAGTGAGATATAGTTTGAAGAAAGCCGGAACGTATTATAATGTGTGGGTTTATAATGTATATCAAAATTTAAATTTTGCAGACTGAGATTGTTATTCAATAAAAAAACATTTTGTAAGGCATCATGAGTGTTGGCTCTTGGCTCAATAAAATGAATGGCATTCGAGCTTTGTAAGGCTGTCATGTCTTTGTAATTCGTATAAACATCTTTCCCTAAAAGAGCCGCCACACTGAGGTGTGAATGGCTAAACGAAAAATGATTCATAAATACCTTATCAAAACCCCGGAGATGAACTAGTGTATAGAGTAGCAATGATGCTTTCTGCTTCTTAATCACTATTGCGTCAAACAGATCTGTATGTTTAAATATAGATTCACAATGGAATGCAGACGTAAATAAACCAGTGACTTTGTAATGTTGCTTTTTGAGTTCGTTTACTAACGGAACAAGCAGTATGGCATCACCAACACCCGCGGAGATAAACACCAATGCCTGTTTATGCTTTGCCGAACTCATTTCCTTATCTTTAAGCTGATTTCCTGATTAATAACATCTATAGGTTTGATAGTTGTATTACTATGATGAATGAATATATAATTATTGATATAATCGATCTTGCCAAAATACGTTTTTGAATTAGTTAAATGAGCCTTGTTATCGTACGAAAACAACTGCGATTGTTTTTTAGAATAGTAGTAGCAGTTATATCCTTTGTTTTTAAAGGACTCAAAAACGGTGTTTATATCAATGGATGGATGATGACGTTGTTCTATTTCAATAATTAACGAGGGCTTGTGTTTTGTAATATAATCATCTGCCCCTTTCAATACAGATAGTTCATGACCTTCTACATCAATTTTTATGAGATCAGGGAATACATTCTTTTCTTTAATAAAATGGTCTAAGCTGTCTGTCTTAACCTCATAAATAATGGCTTCCGTTTCATGATCTTCTTGATGATCTACTTCTAAGGAGCTTAAACAATTATCAGGTATGCCATTAATGACCGGTATCTTAAATTGGTGTGTGCCCTTGGTGTCGGATAAAGCAATGTCAGAGATGTGGCATCCGGAAAAAATAGCGCGTAGTTGCTTATTCAGTTTCTTTTCCGGTTCAAATAAATAAATCTGTTTTGAGTTAATAAGCTTCTCAGAGTAATAAGCATATTCCCCTTTATTGGCACCAATATCAAAAAATACCGAGTCAGGCCTTAATAAAAATTCCAAAAGCAATAATTCGGCATCAAATTCAGTATCGGAAAGGCTTTTCCAGTTTAGTACACGGTAATGAGCAAATACCCTTTTTTTAATGATAAAAGGGAAAAATGTCAATAATATGTTTTTGATAAACGGCCTCAAAATCTGCTTAAAATAATATGCATACAATATAAAGCAAATTTTACGGTTATGTAGCAAGTCCGCTAAAAATTCATATTTTTAGGTTTCAGATTTTAAATAGTCGGCTTGTTAAAAAACATTATATCTACATTGTTTACTAAAGGTTTTGTAGCCTTGGTTAATCTGGCTATTTTATTGGTATCGTCAAAACAATTAGGGA